>JAYRWF010000410.1:0-3859 GCA_041918195.1 Anaerolineales bacterium | reverse complement strand
CAGCTCAGAGATCAACGGATAGATCACGCCCCAGAAGCAGACGATCAGGATGCCCATGAAGAGCAGGTTATTAAGCAGAAAAAGCGCTTCGCGCGAGAGCAGGGAGGTCATTTGGGTCTCTGATTTCAAACTTTCCCAACGGCGCAGCAACAGGAACAGGGAAGTCAGGAAGGTTGCCCCGATGAAAGCGAAAAACAACGGGCCAATCGCGCTTTGGGCAAAGGCATGCACCGAAGAAAGCACACCCGAACGTGTCAAGAAGGTGCCAAAGATAACCAACGAATAGGTCAGGATGATCAAGACCATATTCCAATGCTTGAGCATGCCGCGTTTTTCCTGGATCATGACCGAATGGAGAAAAGCCGTGCCAGTCAGCCAGGGCATGAAAGCAGCAATTTCGACCGGGTCCCAGCCCCAATAGCCGCCCCAACCCAGGACGTCGTAAGCCCAACGTCCGCCCAGGATCAGGCCAAGGGATAAGAACAACCAGGCCACCAGAGTCCAGCGGCGGGTCAGGCGAATCCAGCGATCGTCGGTGCGCCCGGTGACCAGGGCAGCGATCGCAAAGGCGAATGGAATCACGAACGAGACAAACCCCAAATAGAGCATCGGCGGGTGGATAATCATACCGGGATGGCGCAGCAAAGGATTGAGACCGCGGCCATCGGCCTGGATAAACAAGCGCGCGCCGGCTGGTTGGAACATCGATTGAACCACGCTACCCGTGGCAGTCGCCCATAAACGATTGAACGGGTTTTCAAAGAAAATAACCAGGAGCAAGAAGAAAGCCAGGGTAATCAAGGAAACCACAACCACCCAGGGCAAGAATTCGCGATCGCGCTGCCATTTGTGCAACGTGACCGCCGAGGCGAACGCCGACATCAGCCAGGCCCAGAAGACCAGCGAGCCAGATTGCCCACCCCACAACGCGGTAATGCGCAGATAGAGCGGCATGCTGTTGCTGGTAACCGAGGCGACAAATTCCACCTCATAATTGTGATTGATCAGCAAGATGATCAGGCTGAGCGCTGAGAGCGTGATCAGCGGGAAGGTGAGCAGCATCGCCAGCCGAGCGCTTTCCACCCAGGCAGGCAAGTTGCGGCGAGCGCCAAATAAAGCGGCGAAAATCCCGTAGAGTGAGACTAAGAACGCAATGACCAGTGCACCATACCCAAAATTGGCAACCATAAAATCTCCATTGTTAATCCAGAACTTGCAGCCTGGTTAGAAAAAGCGAAAACGTGAGACATAAGCGGGACTTATGGATCACGTTTTTGATAATAATTAATTATGGATCAGGTTCGTTGAGCACTGATTATATCCGCCAGCCGGTCAGGTAGGACTCTGCCAGGGCTGGGAACAAATCCTGGAGCTTAGCTGCCTTCCGCCTGTTCCGGGACTGCTTCCTCATACTTGGTGGGACATTTCAAGAGCAGCTCTTCGGCCTGGAAAACGCCATCAGGGCCGATTTTTCCGGTCATAATCGCCTGGGCTTCATCGCGCAGCAGGTCTGGTTTGGGGCCAATGTAGACCACCTCCAACCGCCGCCGGTTGGGATCAGTCACCGCCTGGTGAAGCACTGCCGCCAGACCGCCTTGCTCTTCGATTACTTTGTTGTCGCCAGGGATATCAGCAACAATGAACTTCAGGGTGAGAGTTTGGGGGTCGTACTGGATAGAATCGCCGATGACTGCTCCAGAGATGCGTAACTCACGATTTTCCACGCTGCTCCCCTTGGTCGCCAACTCATCGATGGTCAGGAAATACTGGGCGCTAGCCTGGGTGGACGAAACGATCAGGTAAACCACCGCCGCGACGATCAGTAAACCGCCAGCAATAAATTTCATCCTCCCAGCAGAGGATTTCGGCTCGACAGGTACAGGCTGTTCCATTGATAAAAACCTCCAAAAATCCTATTCGTGATAGATCGTACAGGTATGTTGAATTCTGTCATAGCAAGATTAAGAGAACCTGAGACAGGGTCAAAAGAAACATGAGAAAGGGGAGTAAAGGTATCGTGATTGGCTTGAACAGCCTGACATGGCCTGACGACTTTTGATGAATTTTCTATTTTCTCGCAACGCTTTCTCAATTGAGATGTAACGCCGGACTGTTTAATCTACTTCTCATTTCGGGTAAAATATAGGGGAAAAGTTAAGATTGGCTTAATTTCCGTTGAGGAGGTCGTCGAATGAAAAAAACCTTCATCTTAGCAGGCCTGTTGATCTTGATGGTTGCGCTACTGGCTGCCTGTGCTGGCCCGCAAGGCTCGGTTGGCGAAATGGGTCCAGCCGGTCCAGCCGGACCGGAAGGGCCGCAGGGACCAGCCGGTAAAGAGGGCCCGGCGGGACCGGCCGGAGCTGGCTTGAGCTCGGCTGAATATGTCGGCTCAGAAATTTGCGCCGGATGCCATACCGAGATCGCTGCTGCCCATTCCCAATCGGGCCATGCCTATGCGTTGAGTAAAGTGGTCGATGGCCAGACGCCAGAATTTCCCTTCTCGAATCTCACCGACCCCCCGCAGGGCTATAGCTGGACGGATATCAGCTATGTGTTGGGCGGCTATGGCTGGCAGGCCATTTTTGTCAACCAGGCTGGTTACATCATCACCGATGAACCGGGCAAATCTGGCAACACCGAATATCTCAACCAATTCAATCTAAAGAATGAGGCTCTGGATAAAAATGCTGGCTTTGTCTCCTTCATGGCTGGCCAGGCAGAGCTAAAGAACGATTGCGTTGCCTGCCACACGACTGGCTACAGTGCGAACGGTAGCCAGGATGAGCTGGCCGGGATCGTCGGAACCTGGAAGGAAGACGGCGTGCAGTGCGAGCGTTGCCATGGTGCCGGCAGCCTGCATATTTCCAGCCCCCAGGCGGTGCAGATGCCGATCGACCGCTCGGCCCAGTTCTGCGGCGAATGCCACCAGGCGAATGACTCCGGGCAAATCGCGGTCAAGGGCCAGTTCATCAACCATGCCCAACAATATGCTGAGCTGTCCAAGGGCAAGCACCTGGTCCTGGATTGCACCGACTGCCACGATAGCCATTCGGGAGTCGTCCAATTGGAACAGGCTGACCTGCCGACCACCCGGGTAGAGTGCGCAAATTGCCACTACAACGCCAAGAACTACCAGAAAGTTGCTTTGCACAAGAACTTTGACTGCACCCAATGCCACATGGCGCCGATGGTGCAGAACGGCTGGGGTGATGCAGAGAAGTTTACCGCCGATATGCCGACCCACTTGTTCGCGATCAACCCTCTCCAGACCGGCCAGTTCTCGGAAGATGGCACGACCACACTGGCGCAAATTAGCGTCGATTATGCCTGCAAGCACTGCCACGGCGGTGGGCTGGGTATGCCCAAAGAGGATGCTTTACTGATCAGCACTGCCACCGGTTACCACGAGCCACAAGCGCCGGTCGCACCGTAAATAAAACTGGTGAAGTGTTTTCATACGCCTGCAAACACTTCACCATCCTTAATTAGCTGGTAAATTGGAGAACTACAGCATGAAAATCGGACATATTAAAAATCCTTACAATGCCGGATGGGTATTCGTCTCTATTTTCATTATCAGCCTGGCGCTGGGTGCCCTATTCGGTTTGACGCAGCCAGCCAAAGCCTCACCCGCTGCTGCGCCTGCCAGCCAGGCCGGCAGCGCGTTTGCTGGTCCAGAAACCTGTGAACAGTGTCATGCCGAACTTTTCGAGACCTGGCAATCCACCCGCCATGCCCAGGCCTTTTCCTCGCCGATTTTCCAGCGCGACTGGGCTCAGGAAGGCTCAGATTTCACCTGCCTGGAATGTCATGTCACCGGGTATGCCGCAGCCAACAAAAGCTATGCGCAGGAGGGCGT
>JAYRWF010000409.1:0-1506 GCA_041918195.1 Anaerolineales bacterium | reverse complement strand
CACTGTCCGGCCAGCCGTAGTAATTTTAATACCGGGCTGGAATTCGTCAAAATACATACCGCGAGGTCCTGCAGGGATTGGGCTCATTCGTCACTCCTACGGATAAGATATCCACCCATTCTAGCATAAAAATCATCCGCTTGATCCTTTGACCGGTATGGCAAGTTGGCATAGAATCAAGGTATGCGCGAATGGAAACTTTCATCCGGCGATCCTCTCGTCCTGGCTCTTACTAACGACGCCCGAGTAGGACCGGTCGATTACGCCGATGATCATATCTGGGAAGTCAGCCTGGAACGCGGCGAACCGCCGGGGGTTGCCGTCCAAACCACCTTTGGCCTGCGGGCGCGCTCGTTTCGGATTCTGCCCCGCTTCATCCAGGGTGACCTGGCCGTGACAGATCCAGCTTTGTTTAGTCAACCACCCAGCGTGCATAAGCTTTATCCCAATCTCCTCTCAATGCGTTTTTCTCCATTTCCATCTTATGACGTAAATTATGACCTGTGGGTTCCCGAGTCGCACCTGCTGGTTGGAACTTTGGAAATGAGCAATCATCGCCAGGCGAACCTGAGCCTACGGTTAGAAATCCTGTGCCTGCTGGCCCCAACCAGCGGTTCCCGGATGGCAGCAAGTGAGCTCCAGGCAGCCAGGATTCTGTCTGGCAAAAGCGAAGAGTTATATCCTGTGTTGTTGATGACGAGCAGTCCAGAGTTCGGCAGCGGCTCATATCCTTCTCTGGCGCTTAACCTGGAGCTCGCGCCTGGGGAATCTCGCCAGGTCAGTTGGATCCTGGCAGTGGCCAATAGCCCGGAAGCTTCCCTTGAGCTGGCCCGCCGCCTGGCCGCCAGGAATTGGGAGGCGGAGCAGGCTTATGTCAACCTGTTAAACGCCGGGCAGGTAGAAATTTACACCGGCGACCCAGACTGGGATGCGGCCTTCATGCTGTCCCAAAAAACTGCATTTAGCCTGTTAATGAGCGCCAGCAAAGCACTGCCAAATTTGTCATTTATTTTAAATCGCCTGCCAGACCAGGGCTTTTCCTTGCGCGGCGATGGTAGTGATTACAGCCACACCTGGAATGGCCAGACACCCCTGGATAGCTATTATTTGCTGGAATACCTGCTACCAGGATCAACCGAGATTGCCAAAGGAATCCTGAGAAACTTCATCTTCGTCCAGGCGGAAGACGGCAGGATCGATTGGAAGCCAGGACTAGCCGGCCAACGGAGCCGAATTCTAGCCACCCCCCTGCTCTCTTACCTGGCCTGGCGGATCTATGAAACCAGCCAGGACAAAGCCTTCCTGGGCGAAATCTTTCCAGCTTTATTAAAGTTCACCCAGGCCTGGTTCCAACCCGAACAAGATCGCGATAGCGATGGCATTCCCGAATGGGATCATCTTTCCCAAGTTGGGATTGAAGTCCATCCTTTCTATTCCCGTTGGCAGGAATGGTCGGAAGGAATTGAAATCAACAGCGCCGTGAGCCCGGCCTTATGCGCTTTTCTT
>JAYRWF010000408.1:0-4427 GCA_041918195.1 Anaerolineales bacterium | reverse complement strand
TTTAAGAGAAAACATCCAGTATCAGGAAACGGTGCCGCGCCTCCCCGAGGGAGCCGAGCCGGTTGACTGGTTTCTATTCGAATACCAGAAAGGTTTTTGTAATTATTATGCTACTGCAGAAGTGGTCCTGCTCCGCCTGGCAGGCATCCCAGCCCGTTGGTCAAATGGCTACGCGCAGGGCGAACGGCAGGCTGATGGCACCTACCTGGTTCGCCAGCTCGACGCCCATTCCTGGCCAGAAGCGTTCTTTCCAGGATATGGCTGGATTGAATTTGAACCAACCGTTTCGCAACCTGAGATAATCCGGCTGTCTGGAGAACCTATCCTGCCAGATAATGACCGCCTGGCCGAGCAGGAAGAATTGGACGCCCTGCGTGAGGATCAACTCCGGGATCGAGACGATACAACAGACGCGAACCTGTCCGAAGACAATGAGCAACAGGCCCAAACCGCCTGGCTGCCGATCGTGCTTGGCTTTGTGACGGTAGGATTGCTGGTTAGCGGCGTCTTCCTGTTCCGAAAATATCGCCCCCGGTTCCAACTGCCCAGCCTGCCAGTGGTCATCGAAAGCACAATGATCAAGGTTGGCATCCGGCCGCCAAATGCTATTCGCCGATGGGCCTGGCAGGCACAGCTTACACCGCTGGCAAAATCTTACCAGGAGATCAATCGGGCGTTGAACCGTCTGAATTATCCTCCCCAGGTCGTGGATACGCCAGCTGAACGGGCGATGATTTTAGGTGAGAAGCTTCCCCCAGCCTCAATCCCGGCCCAAGTCCTGGTTGAAGAATACCAGGTTGCCACCTTCAGTGAACAAAGCGGCGATTATAATACTGCCAGGCAGGCTGGCTTAACCATCCGGAATTTATCGCTCAAAGCCAGCTTGAAAAGTATCCTTGCCCGCCGGCGAAAGCCGGCTCGCCGCTAAACTCTTGAGCGGTGGTAAAACACTTGTATATAGGTAAAGTAAACTTTTATGATGGATAACACCGCCAACAATAGACCAGCGAGCTTAATTGACCAGGAATTTGCCCAAATTGGTCAGTTAGCTCGCCAGGCTTATGATTTACAGTTAAAAAACCGAAATTTCATTCCGAATGAGGTCGCCGAGGGGCTGCAAGCAATCAGCACCACATTGATGCGCCTTTCTAACCAGGCCAACCGCTGGAAAGAAGAGCAGGGTAACCTGGTGGCATTAACTGAAGTCAGCCAGGTGGTCAACTCGTCCCTAGAAATTGACGAGGTGCTGCGGATCGTGATGGACACGATCATCCGGCTTACCGGCGCGGAACGCGGATTTTTGATGCTCAAGGATGAAAAAGGGCAATTTGTTACTCGCACTGCCCGCAACTGGGAACAGGAGTCGATCGGCTCCTCAGAATTTGCCATCAGCCGGTCGGTGGTCGAGCGAGTGGTCTCAACCGGCCAAGCAGTTCTCACAACCAATGCATCTGAGGACCCGCGCTTTGGAGATAAAGAAAGCATCATTATCCATAATATGCGCTCGATCATGTGCGCTCCCTTGAAGGTGAAAGGTGAACTGACCGGTGTGGTTTATACCGATAACCGCTTTCGGTCGGGTATTTTCTCTGATTCCAAGCTAAATTTGCTGGCCACTTTCGCCGACCAGGCCGCGATTGCGATCGAAAATGCCCGCCTATTTGAATCCGTACGGCACAGCCTGGCGGAAGTCACCGAACTAAAAAATTTGATGGATAATGTCTTTGCCTCAATCGCTTCCGGTGTGATCACCACTGATCTCAGTGAACAAATTACGCTTTGCAACCATGCCGCCCAGCACATCTTGGGCAATATCCACAGAGAATTGGCAGGCTATCACCTTCAAGACGTTCTGCCCTCCAAGAATGGCACTGATTCAGCCGACTTTTATGAACAGTTGTCCCAGGTCATTCAGCAGGGGCAGCAAATCGTCGGGTTAGAAATAACTCCAACGCTCCCGGAGCGGGGTGAAGTGGTCCTGAGCCTTAACCTCTCGCCGCTCCGAGATGCATCGCATACCCCCCAGGGTGTAGCGATTGTTGTAGATGACCTGACGGAGAAAAAGCGCCTGGAAGCCCAGCGGCGCTTATTTGAACGGATGGTCTCACCAGCAGTGATTGAGCAACTCAACCCTGATCAGCTCCAACTGGGCGGTAAGCGCACGCAAATTACCGTCCTGTTTGCTGATATCCGGGGCTTCACCAGCTTTAGTGAAAAACTTGACCCGGTTCAATTGGTGACCATCCTGAACCAGTACCTGGCGGCAGCGGCAGATGCGGTCCTGGCGCAAGAGGGCACAATCGACAAATTCCTCGGCGACGCCGTGATGGCCTGGTATAACGCGCCAATTCCACAACCCGACCATGCTGCACGGGCAGTATTGACCGCCCTGGCCATTCGTTCGGCGATTGAGAAGCTGCAAATCAGCTTACCGGTCGAATCTCGCCTATCCTTTGGGGTGGGGATTCATTATGGCGAAGCGGTTTTAGGCCTGGTGGGAACCGAAAAACGGCTCGAATATACAGCCATCGGCGATTGCGTTAATACCGCCAAGCGCATCCAGGAAAATTCTCTACCCGGGCAAATCCTGATCAGCGCGGAGGTCTACCAACTGGTTGCAGACCTGGTCAAGGCTCTGCCCGTCGCTCCGGTGCAAGCGAAAGGGAAAAGCCAACCAATCGAGGTGTACGAGGTAATTGGGTTGCAATAATCTGTCGAGTCCAGGCTATTGGGTGATCTCCCGATATCGGTCTGCGAACAGTGCTGGCGCCCCACCGGTATGCCAGAATAAAAGCGTCTCGTCGCGGGCAAAGAAACCACGCCTGATGAGATCCATCAGCCCGGCGGCAGCGCGCCCGGTATAGACCGGGTCGAGCAGGATACCTTCCAGGCGTGCAAACCATTGCAGAGCTTCACGCTCACGCTCGCCCAAGACACCATAGCCACCACCGAGGTAATCCGAATTGACCAGGATTTCATCTGGCGCAAGGCGAATCTTTTCATCCAGGAAATCGGCGGTCTGGTTTGCCAAATCGGCCACGCGGGTCTGGAGCACATCCTGGGGTTCATCGACGCTAATACCCAGCACTTTGACCGGATAATCGAAAGCGCGCGCTCCTAGCGCCAGGCCAGCCTGGGTTCCTCCAGAGGAAGAAGGAAAAACGATCCAGTCGGGTGCTTTTTCCAGGAGATGACCAGGTTTGGTCTGGCTGATCAGCTCCTTCATGGCAAAGACGTAGCCCGCTGCGCCCGTCGCGTTCGACCCACCGTACGGAATCAAATATGGACGACGGCCAGCTTCCCAGGCTTGTTGAAAAGTCACTTCTAGCGCCTGAGTTCGCGAGGCACGCTCTGTCCAGACAATCTCGGCACCAAACAATTGATCCAGGAGCAAATTCCCCGACGAAGTGGACAGCGGATCGCCAGCCAGGACCAAAATACACTGAAAGCCAAAACGGGCAGCCGCCGCAGCAACCTGGCGGCAATGATTAGATTGAACAGCTCCAGCAGTTATTAACGTTTGCGCAGCGTGGGACTGGGCTTCAGCAACCAGAAATTCTAGTTTACGAGTCTTATTTCCGCCCAAACCCAAGCCGGTCTGGTCATCACGCTTGATCAACAAGCGCGGACCATTTAGAGCCGCAGAGAGACGCGCGAGAGGCTCGATCGGAGTGGGTAAATGGGCAAATTTCAATCTTGGGTTTTGACGCATTGAAAACCTCCTGTAATTAAGCGCCAAGTTGCTGGCGGGTTTGTTCTTGTCCTCGCCGGCGCATGAAATTTAAGATCTTGGGCAGCGCTTGAGTATAAAGCCAATACCCCCAGGGCCGGACAGGCAGATCCCAGGCGCCAATATAACGAACCAATCTTCCGCCCAGACCTTCCTTGAAACGGTAGACACCCCACATTGGGTCGGTCTCGTCCAGTTGATCCGGCGCGCCCCACAGATCATAAACCTGGCAGCCCCTTTCTTTAGCCCGTTGGATCGCCCGCCACTGGAGCAGGTAATTGGGCATTTTCTCACGTTGCGCCTGTCGAGACATGCCATACAGGTACCAGGCTGTCTGGGAAAAAGAAAACAAGAACAGGGCTGCAACTGGCTCATTTTCTGCCTCGGCGATGAAAACTTCGGCCAGTCCGGCCTGCAGGAAAGTCTGCCAGACGGTACGGTAGTATTCTTCGCTGCGAATCACAAAACCATCCCGGAGCGAAGTCTCGGCATACATTTGATATAACAGGGGGAGATCGGCTAATGTGCCCTGGCGAACAGATACCCCTCTGCGCTCGGCCAGGCGCAAATTATAGCGAGTCTTTGGTTTCATATTGGCCAGCAACTCTGCCTCGCTTAAGCGCAAATCGAGCAATACGGTATTACGGAACTGAATTTGTTCTTCCGATTCACGCCAGCCCATATTAACCAATTCGGA
>JAYRWF010000407.1:0-9101 GCA_041918195.1 Anaerolineales bacterium | reverse complement strand
ACCCAACCATTCGGCTCAAACCAAACCCTAGACAGGTCTGTGCCGTACCAGCCGGCCTTGGCATAGATTGGGTTTGGCCACCAGGCGGCAAAATACCAGTAATGCCAGGCTCGAAACAGGCCATAGCCGAGTCCGAACATGCCTAACCAGGCTAACAACCTGGTGAAGTTCATGCGCAGCGCCTTGCGTTCGGTTTGCTTTCCGACGATTCTGAGACCCAGCGCAAGCACTTTGAATCCCAACCCGGCCAGGGCGTAAACCAGGCCATCGGGCCGGGTCATGCCAACCAGGATCAGGCTGAGCGCAGAGCCAACCGGCAGTATGCCGCGCGAAGCGTTTTCTGCCGCTTCTTCTCGCAGCAAAAAGTAGACCGAAAGCAGAATCAGAAAAGCATACAGGCTGTTTTCCAAGCCTGAGGCAGCCCAGAAGGAAAAGGTTAAGGATAAGGGCAGAAGCGCCACTCCCAATAGCAACCATTTGTAGCGCAGGTAGGGGCGCAGGGTAAAGTAAAGAAGGAAAACCGTTCCGAGGCTGAAGACCAGGCCCAGGATTTTGCTGACCACCAGGGCTTCGATCCCCAGCCGGGCGCCGCCGGCCAGCAAGATGACCCATAGCAGGTTCGAATAGCCTGCAACCCGCGCTGCGCCTGGATAAAGCGCCCCCAGGCCAAAGCCCTGGGCGAGGTTTCGAGCATAGGAAAACGAGATTGCTGCATCATCGATGGTGAAGGACCAATGCAAAGCATAAGCTGCGCCGGTGGCAGCCAGCAGCAAGAAAATGATCCCATATTCAGAGTGAGCAGCAAAGCGCGGTGAATGCACGCGTTTACTCCTGATCGATTTCCCAGGTCAGCCGCGGGCGAACTGGGCCCTGGCGGACTTCTGGCCACTGCATTCCGGGGGCGCCAGCGCCATCCACGTTGAATGACAGGGCTTGCTCATCTTGAAAATAGCGCCGGATGCGGAAGGTGCTGGCATTCAACCCAACCACATAGCGCCCCTCGTTCAGGAAATCCGGCTGGATCAGGCATCGGCTGGTGTAACGGCCGGCTGGACGAGTGCGGAGTTGTTCAAATAACCCTGGGTCGTCTGTGTCGAAGGAGGTGAAGACCGGGTCGCCACGCGTGGTCAGCAGGTAAATCCCCAACCGCAAGCCGTTGACCGGCGCATCGAGGCGGTAATCGACTTCGATTTGGAAGGCGTCTGTCGAGCGAACGGTATCTACGATCCGGTTTTGGCGGTCTCGGACGCGGATCGCCAACGGCCAAAACGGGGCCGAGTCTGCTGGCACCTCATCGGGCTGCCAGAAGCGCTCTCCGACCTGCGAAAAACCCGAAGTCAGGTAGTAATCCACGGCCGCGGCGGTTGGGGCGCGCAACGCCAGGCGCCCTTTTTCCAGGACGATCGTTTCTTCGGTCAGGCGCAGGATGGCTGACATATTGTGGCTCACGAACAGGACGGTCCGCCCAGTTTGAGCAACATCGCTCATCTTGCCCATGCATTTTCGCTGGAACTCGGCATCGCCGACTGCCAGGACTTCATCGACCACCAGGATCTCGGGTTCCATATGGGCAGCGACTGCAAAAGCCAGGCGCAGGTACATCCCGCTCGAGTAACGCTTGACTGGGGTATCAATGAATTTCTCGACCTCGGAGAAGGCGACAATTTCATCGAACTTGCGCTCAATTTCGGCGCGTTTCATGCCCAGGATCGCGCCGTTCAGGTAAATATTCTCTCGTCCGGTCAGTTCAGGATGAAAGCCGGTGCCAACCTCGAGAAGCGAACCAACCCGGCCACGCACTTCGGCAAATCCTTCGGTCGGCTCGGTGATGCGGGAAAGGATTTTGAGCAAGGTACTTTTGCCTGCCCCATTCCGGCCGATTACACCCAGCACCTGTCCCCTCTTGACGTCAAAAGAGACATCCTTCAAGGCCCAGATGGTAGCATCTGGGTTTTCTGCTGTGCGGCGGCGCAAGGCGCGGGCGGGCGCGCTGACTGCCTGCGAGATCGTATCGCGCAGGGTCTTGTAGCGCTCAGGAGCCAACCCAATTCGGTACTGTTTTCCTAAATTTTCAACCTGGATGGCGATGTTGGAAGGAGCCATGGCTAGATCTCATCCGCAAACGTGCGTTCCATTCGCCGGAAGTAGTACAATCCGCCGATCAACGCCAGGGTTGAAATGGCAATCGAAACAGCCAGCAAGCCACTGTGGGTGCTGTTGGCGCCCAGCAGCGCCCAACGAAAGCCTTCTACCACGCCGGTCATTGGGTTGATTGCGATGAAGAACTGGACGGTTTCCGAGAAGATCTTGGTCGGATAGCCAACTGGGGTGATGAACAGCCAGAACTGGGTCAGGAACGGGATAATGTAGTTAACATCCCGGTAGATCACATTCAAGGCTGAGAGCCATAAACCGACTGCCAGAGAGGTGATCATTCCTAGCAACAGGAACAACGGCAAGGTCAGCCAACGCCAGGATAATTCGATTTGGTAGCCGCTGTCAGGGGTCAGGTGGTAGTAGAGCATCAAGCCTGCAAGGACCAAGAAGGAGATTGCAAAATCAACCAGACCGCTGAAGACCGAAGCCATCGGGATCACCAGACGTGGGAAATAAACTTTGGTAATCATAGTGCGATTTTGGATTAGCGAGCGTCCGGCGTCACCGATTGCTTTCGTAAACAACCCCCAGGGGAGCAACGCAGTGAATGAAAATATGGGATAAGGGACGCCGTCGGTGGGTACCTTGGCCAGGTTACCGAAGATGAAATTGAATACGAGCATGGTCATGATCGGCTGGAGAACGGCCCACAAGATGCCCAGGGCGGTTTGTTTATAACGCACCTTGACATCGCGCCAGATCAGGAAATAAATCAACTCCCGGTAGCGCCATAGCTCAAACAGGTTCAATGCTGCCCAGCCGCGGGCAGGCCGGATCAGGGTGATTTCTTCGGTGGTAGTCTGGAGATTGGACATATTTAGTGGGCCGGGTTGGCCAGGTACCACTCAATCGTGCGGCGCAGACCTTCTTCAAACGGCATCTGGGCGCGGAAGCCAAAATATTGCTCTGCCCGGCTGACATCCAGCGCTCGACGCGGTTGGCCATTCGGCTTGCTGGTGTCCCAGACCAACTCACCCTCGAAACCGGTCAGCCGCGCGATCAAGGACGCCAGGTCTCGGATGCTGATCTCGTTGCCTGAACCGAGGTTGACCGGTTCGCTGGTATTCAGACGTTCGGTAGCCAGGGCAATTCCTGCGGCGGCGTCTTCGACGTACAGGAATTCTCGGGTAGGCGAGCCGTCTCCCCAGAGCACCACCTGGCGGTCGCGGCGCGCTTTCGCTTCCAGGCAGCGGCGAATCAAAGCGGGGATGACATGCGAAGTTTCCAGGTTGAAGTTGTCGCGTGGTCCATACAGGTTTACTGGCAGTAAATACACCGCATTAAAGCCATACTGCTCACGGTAAGCCTGGGCCTGGACGAGGAGCATTTTCTTGGCCAGTCCATAGGGCGCGTTGGTCTCTTCCGGGTAGCCATCCCATAAATTTTCTTCTCGGAAAGGCAGGGGAGTGAACTTTGGGTAGGCGCAGATCGTCCCGATAGCGACAAATTTTTCGATGCCTTGCTTCCAGGCTTCATGCATCAACTGGGTACCCATCATCAGGTTGATGTAGAAGAAATCGGCCGGTCGGGCGCGATTGGCCCCGATTCCTCCGGCCAGGGCGGCCAGATGAATAATGATCTCGGGCCGGGCATCCTGAAGCATGCGCTGAATATCGTTCAGTTGGACCAGATCGTACTTTTCAATCAACGGAACAAAAACATCTGCGCCACGCTGGCGTAACTTTTCAACCAGGAATGAACCCAGAAAGCCCGCGCCTCCTGTTACGACGACTCGCCGGTTGCGTAAATCGATTGTGTTCATAAATTGATTTTGTTCCATGGTTATATTCTCAAAAAGACTTTGGTTCCACGGACCTCCAGGGTGGGGTTTTCCCCATCTGGCAAGGATCCGCCTTCGCTGGCCGCTTTTAGAATTCGGGCGGCCGCGGCTGCTCCGGTTGAGTCGACAGGATTCCCCGCCATAATCGGCCGGATGCCCTGCTCCAGGCAGGTTAGCCGGCAAATATCAGCGATATCTCCTTCACCCTCAATCCGCACACTATCGAAACCGGCTTGTTTGACCTGTACCAATTGGTCGCGCACCTTGAGCCGGGTGCGCCGGTATAATGCCATGGTCGTCTCCAGGTAGTTGACGGTCAGGCGGGCCCGCAATGCAATCCCTTCTGGGGTGATAATGTAACGAAGCTTTCGGCGCTGGGCGCGTTTGACTTTTACATATCCCTTGGAAACCAGTTTTTTTAGGTGCCAGTTGACCGTGCCAATGGCCACATCCAGGCGATCTTTCAAGGTTGCCTGGGTAATATCTGGATCAGACTCGATTTGTTCGAGCAAATGAAGGGTTAAGTCAGGATCTTTAAAGGTTTCTGGATCGCTAAAAGTTTCCATAAATCAACTCAAAATTCATGATGCGAATTTCAGACAATGAATTATAAGCCCTCTCCAACCTGGGTCAAGAGGCGCGCGGGAGCATTTGCTGGTTGGGTTTGGATTGGCCCAGCGGCATACACTTGCAGCAGGGTCACGGCGTCGATTGCCGGGTCTCCGGTCAGGAATTCGGGGCGAATCTGCTGCCTGGCGCGTTCGAATTTCTCCAGGTCACGCTCTAAAACCTCCAATCGGACTTCCTTGAAATGGTTCTGAAAGGCTTGCTTGTAATCTGTGTAGCGATAACGGTTCAGGTTGCTGCCCGGGTTCAACCATTTCTGCCAGGCGCTTTCTGAATAAGCCAGCATCTCAAAAGGATATTTGAAGTAATGATCGCGCAGATCGATAAAATGGATCTGGCAGCCATCCAGTTTGGTCAGTGCTGCCAGGGCCTGGGTAATCCTTTCCACCTGATCGAGATGTTCATAAACGGAGCTGCTCAAGACAATGTCGAATTCGGGGGGCTTGCTTTGGGCGGCCAGGTCAAATAAGTCTGCCTGCAATAATTCGATGAAACCCGAACGCGGTAGGACTTTTCCGTTTGTGATTGTCAGGTATTGCTCGTACCTGGGTAGCAATTGGCGGTTGAAAAAATTTTCGGGTGGAGCGAACTTATCTAATAATGTTACATGGCTGGCGCCTGCCTCCAACAGCCCACACGCCAGGGCAAAGTTACCACCATAGCCGAAGTTTAAGATGGATTGGCTGCGGAAAGAACGGCCAGATCGCTCCAGGATTTGGCGGTAGTTTTCAATCCGTTCCTTGGGCTCGCGGGTTTCAAAGCCGGGTTGGATGATCAGGTTGTAGCGGAGCAAGAAATGCACTGCTGGCCGGGGCATGAAATGGCGGATCAAACGCAGGGTCAGGTAATCGAATTTCAAGATTTTACTCCACCGGAAAATCAGGGCAATTTTCTGGAACTTCTCTGGGTACCAATACCTGCACCTTGACCTCTTTGAATGTTTTGATGGGCTCGTAATAGCACAGGACCGGCTCGGCGACCCAGCGAACCCAGGCGTCATTTTCGTCGCCGAAATGGTGTTCTTCACCGCGGTAAACTACCTTCAACGGCTCACTGATGATCAGGGCGAAGCGCGTTTGGGCCAGGTCGCTATGAAATCCAGCGAAATACTCCGCTTCCGCAGATAGGGCCTGGTCCATCAGGTATTTTTTCTCATACTCGACCACCAGCGGAATGGCAGGCACTTCGCCAAAAGTGAGTAATTGGCGCTGATCCATGAACAGCACTTCACCCTCGGTAGTTGCGTTGGCAACCTGCTCCTGGATATAGCTCAAAGCTTCCTGGGCTCTTGCTGCGGGAGGAATCCGAACCGGGATGGAGTCGCGCAGGGATTGCACTGCCAGTATGATCATCATCAAGACCAAGAGCCCCTGTACCCAGGCTGGCTGCTGAGCAATTTGGGTGATAGTACGGTGGCTGCCGGCACGCCAGGCCAGGGCGGCAGCAAAGGCCAGGGTGAGTAGGAACATATCCATATTATGTAAGTCACCACCGCCGCCGATCTTCACGCTGGCCACCAGGCCCACCACCAGGAAGGCCAGGGCGGGCAGGATAATTGCCGCCTGGCCCCAAAGATCAAGCTGCCATTGGCGCGAGCGGCGCCAGTAAACCAGCAAGAGGATCAAAGGCGCGGCGGCGATGAGCAAGGCCAACAGTATTCCCGGTCCAAAGGTCGGGTTGGGGAGCAGGCGTTCCCAGAGCAGTGGTTGCCGGCTGAGAAACGCACCCAGGCCACCCAGGCTTGAGATATCGACGCCCGCTGCGCCGCTGCCGGCAGTGGTTGTTGCCTGGGATGGCTCGGCCACTGCAATGGCGCTGCTTAAGTCAATCCATTGAGGAAGTAAGTAACCACCGATGATCCCAGCGGTAAAAACTGCCAGGCCTGCGCCCCAGCGCCATTTCCAGTTTCTGGATTTCGGGTTATCCAGGTCAGCAAAGAATAGCATGGCAGCCCAAATAGCCGGTGCGAACATCCAGGTAAAGCGGGTAATCTGAGCGTAAAAAGCGGCGATCATCACCAACGGTAGCGCAATCCACAATGGCTTGCGCCAGGCGATCGCCACAAGCCAGGCGCTGATGACCAGGGGCGTGTAGATCGGGCCTTGATTCAAAAACAAGAAGGTCCAGAGACCGCACAAAAACCAAAGCCAGGTCTTTCTATCAACTCGTTGAAAAGCCAACCAACCCAGGATGGCATAGGGAATCGTGCTGACCAGGCCATTCCATAAGCGAAATGCCCAAATAGGGATTCGGGCGAAAAGAAACGGCAGGCCCCAAAGCGACTGACGCCCGAGATCCAGATAAGCAAAGATCGGTTGGTCAGCCGGATAGTTATAGAAGCGATGTCCAAACAAGACGGAATAATCCCAAATGCGATTACCTTCAGACCAACCTAGCGAAAATGGGTAGTTGCTCAGATTGGCAAAAGCCTGGCCAAACGTGAACAGGCTGGCGATAACCAACCAGGCGATTAATAAACTGTCTGTACGCACCAAGTGGTGTTTGTCTCGGGTCATGATCACAGCAACAAACAATCCCAGGCCAATGGTCAAGATCAGGCGGGCGGTCGCGCCTAATGCTGCGCTGATCGGTATGTGCTGCAAGACCCAAAGGGGGACGACGACGGCCAGACCTGCCAACAGCCAGCGCAGCCAGCCAAACCGGTCACGGTTGGTCAGCAGCCACTGGCTAAAACGGTGGGTGGCTTTGGGCTGCCAGATTATCCAGATCGTCCCTAGTACAATCAGGCCGAGAAGTATTTCCAACCCGATCAAGCCCAGGCTCAGGCGTCCAGTCAGCCTGCCATACTGGATCAGGTCCGCTTCCGTTAAATAGGCCAGGTATTCCCTGCCGGATTGCCCCAGCGCCAGGATGCCTGCCAGGAATAACCCGGCAGGAAGAACCCAGGGCTGGGTCGATAAAAATGAGCGTTTGTTCTGCATATTCATAAATCTGACTTCACTCCGAGCGGAATGAGAGCACACCGCCTGGCAGGCTGAGGAGGATTAACATCACCCGAGACATCAGGGCAACCACCAGGACGGTCTCAATTGGAATTCCAACCAAACCCATGAGCTGTACTTGCAACAACTCGACAAACCCCAGGCCATTCAGGGTGAGGGGGATTACCCCGGCAATATTGACAACCGTAGATACATAGAGCGCGAACAACCAGTCGACCGAGGCGCCGACAGACCAGTAATATACCGTCAGCCAGAGGCCGCCAATCAGGACAAACAGCAAGGAGGTCAGGAAAGAAATTGCCAGCGTGGCCGGGTCGCGAATATCGATTAATCCCAGAAGCCTGACCAGGCGATCAACCGAGCGAGTCCAAAACTTTGACCGCGGTGATTTCCACCTGATAAGCCAGGCGGCTAATCGGTGGCGGAAGATCCACACCAGTCCTGCCAGGACAACCCCCGCAGCCAGGGCGATCTCGAGAATAACCAACCAGGTCGTGGCGGCAATCTGCCCCCAAAACCAGGCAGCCAGGACCAGATTTAGCAACAATAGCACCAGGTAGCCGAAACCGCGTTCCAACAATATCGACGAGAAAATCACTCCCGATTTTCCGCTATGCATGGAACGCATTTTAATAAAACGGTATCCATCTCCGCCAATCGTGGTGGGCAGGAAGTTATTGTAATAAGCGCCGATCATGTACACCCGGAAGAGCTTGGAAAAGCGATCCTGGATCCCAAAGAACTTAAGCAAGCTTTGCCATTTATTTACCGATAAAGCGACGTTGATGTAATAGGCAACCAGTGGGTATAGCAGGTAAATGACTGATATCGATGACAGGGCGGTCAAAAAGGCTTCCCATTTGATCTGGGTGATCAGAAAAATCAGCAGGCCGGCTGAGATGAATGCCTTCAGAATGGTCCAGTTGGTTTTCCCTTTCTTTTCTAGCTCGGTTTCGAGTTGAAAAAGCGCCTCGGCTGGTTTGGAAGGATGCAATGGATCGTCAGAGTTTGGGACCATTAACCAGTTTTCCGCTGCTTCAATGCTGTTCGAGCAACCAGGTTTTGAAATATTCGTTCGTAGCCATCAACAATCGTATCCAGGTCAAACTGGCTGGAGAGATCCCGGCTGGTTAAGCGCATCTTCAAGAGTAAGTTTGGGTCGGATAGAATTGCTCTCAAACCAGCCTGCATCCCTGCGCTGTCATCGGGTGCGTAGGTATAGCCATTCGCGCCGGGTTGGACCAGGTCGACAAATCCGCCGACCTTAGTGGCGACGATTGCCAGTCCCAGCGCAAGCGCCTGGACGCCGGTAAGGGGGAATCCTTCTGAGAGTGAAGGCATGAAGAGGATATCGCTTTGCTTGTAATGCTCCAGAACCTGTTCAGGAGTAACCCAGCCGGGCAGGGATAACCGGTCTTGCAGATTGTGGGCAGCAATCTCAGCTTCAACCTGTGGGCGGAGTGGGCCGTCGCCAAGCATCAAGCATTGCCAGGGCAGGTCGCGCAGCCCTGCTAAAACCCGCACCAATTGAAGCGGGTTTTTCTGAGCCATGAAGCGAGCAGCAAAGATGATTT
>JAYRWF010000406.1:0-8276 GCA_041918195.1 Anaerolineales bacterium | reverse complement strand
GTACTACTCCAAAAAAAGACTGCCAGCCAGGCTACGGGTGAATTTCGTCCAAAAAGCCTGCGCGGGGCGGTCAAGGCGCATCCCGAGGCTAACCTGGCGGTGATCTCAGTTGCTGGTCGCTATGCGGCAGGCGAGGCCTGGGATGCTCTTCAGAATGGTCTGCATGTGCTGCTTTTTAGCGACAATGTCTCGATTGAAGACGAGATTGCCTTGAAGCGTTATGCTGTTTCGCATGGCTTACTCCTGATGGGGCCGGGGGCGGGCACTGCGATCCTGAATGGAGTTGCCCTGGGATTTGCCAATGTCCTGCCGCACGGTCCAGTTGGGATCGTGTCTGCGGCAGGGACAGGTTTGCAAGAAGTCAGTTGCCTGCTGGCCAGGCAGGGGATCGGGATTACCCAGGGAATTGGCACTGGCGGCCGAGATTTGAGGGCTGAAGTTGGCGGGTTGATGATGCTGGCCGGCTTGAAGGCTTTACAAGCCGATCCGGAGACACGGGTAATTCTGCTGGTCAGCAAGCCTCCTGCGGCAACGGTGGCGGAGAAAATCCTGGCTCAAATTGGCCAGGGCGAGAAACCGGCGGTGGTATGCTTTTTAGGAGGGGATCCGGTAGCTATCCAGAGTGCTCCAAATGCGCTGGCGGCGACTACCTTGGAGCAGGCGGCTCACCTGGCAGCCTGCCTGGCTGTACCTGGCAGGCTGCACAACCAGGCAGTTGATTGGTCGCAGGAATTCATTGCCCAGCAGCGTGCTGGATTGCAGTCGAGCCAGCGCTACCTGCGAGCCTTATATTCAGGCGGAACGCTGTGTTATGAAGCGCAGGTGATTTGGCAAGAGCTGTTGGCGGCCCCAGTGCACTCGAACGCGCCGCTTGTTGGGATTAACCGGTTGCCGGACTCAACCCGCAGCATTGGCCACAGCGCAGTCGACCTGGGAGAGGAAGAATTCACGGTTGGTCGGCCTCACCCAATGATCGATCATGACCTGCGCATTCGCCGCATCCTGCAGGAAGCGCAAGATCCGGAAACCGCGCTGATCGTGCTGGATGTAGTGTTGGGCTATGGCGCTCATCCTGATCCGGCGGCTGAGCTAGGCCCGGCAGTGCAGAAAGCACGCGATTTGGCTGCTGAATCCGGACGCGAACTGATCATAGTGGCTTCGGTAACCGGTGTAGAGGCAGACCCTCAATGCTTGAGTCGCCAGGCGCTGGCGCTGGAGCAGGCGGGCGTGGTGGTGTGCAGTAGCAATGCAGCAGCCGCACGCCTGGCGGCCGCACTGGTCAGCGATCCGCCCCAGGTAGACCCATTTTGATTCTTTGTGGAAAAGGAAGCGTTGACAGTGGAAACTCCTGAAAGTAAAAACCCACCCATCACCGAGCTGTTTGGTAAGCCCCTGACGGTCATCAACCTGGGATTGGTGAGCATGGCGCAATCGGTACGGGAGCAGGGGATTCCGGTAGTGGAGGTGGACTGGCGCCCACCAGCTGCTGGGTTGACCAGAGTGTACGTGACTCCCAGCGGAATCGATATCGAAGCTGCCAACCGACAGGTATGCCAACGAATAAAAACCGGACGGCCGGTGTTGGCTGGGATGGGCGTGGCCCGCGACGTGATTCCCGGGATGCACGAACGCATGATCCTGCATGCCGGTCCGCCAATTACCTGGGAGCGGATGTGCGGCCCACAGCGCGGCGCAGTGATGGGAGCGCTGATCTATGAAGGTTTGGCGCAGGATGATCAAGAAGCGGAGCGCATTGCTGCCAGTGGAGAGATCGAGTTCTCGCCTTGCCACGACCATCACGCAGTTGGGCCAATGGCCGGAATTATCTCGCCCAGCATGCCGGTGTTCATCCTGGAAAACAGGACCTATGGCAACCTGGCCTATGCAACTCAGAACGAAGGCCTGGGAAAGGTGCTGCGTTACGGCGGGATGGGGCCGGAGGTTTATGCGCGCTTGAAATGGATGGAAACAGACCTGTATCCTACACTTGACCGGGCGCTAAACAGCCTGCCGGATGGGATTGACCTGCGCAGCCTGATTGCCCAGGCCCTGCACATGGGCGACGAATGCCACAACCGCAACCGCGCCGGTACTTCTTTGTTCTTGAGGGCGATATTGCCTGCGCTGGCGCGTACCAATCGAGATAACGAGACCCTGGCGAAAGTCATCGAGTTCATCGATCGCAACGATCACTTTTTCCTAAACCTGTCGATGCCAGCCGGGAAGGCGCTGCTTGAGCCTGCTGAAGGGGCGCCTGGCGCAACGATTGTCACAGTAATGGCGCGCAATGGCACCGATTTCGGCATACGCCTGGCGAGCATGCCAGAGCGTTGGTTCACAGCCCCGGCCGGGCAGGTGCAGGGGTTGTATTTTCCCGGATTCAGTGAGCAAGATGCCAATCCCGATATCGGCGACAGCACAATCACCGAAACCGCCGGTTACGGTGGGATGGCAATGGCGGCTGCTCCAGCGATTGTCAAGTTTGTCGGCGGTAGCCAAAAACTGGCAACCCAAACGACCCTGGAAATGTATGAAATCACGTTTGATGAGCACGAACAGTTCACGATTCCGGGGCTTAATTTCCGTGGGACGCCATTAGGAATCGATGTGCGAAAAGTAATGGAGACTGGCATTTTGCCGCAAATTAATACTGGGATTGCCCACCGCCAGCCTGGGATTGGTATGGTAGGAGCAGGCGTTTTGCGGGCGCCTGAGCAATGTTTCAAGGATGCCTATGCAGCAATCCATGAAATGTAGGCAGGCAAACAAGGAGAACCTTTACGAGGACCGATAAGGAGAATAAAATGAAATATATCGATTTGACCATCCCACTTGGAATTGGTACGCCAGCCTGGCCGACTTATGAACCGCTCCAGGTGAAATATTTTAAACGGTTAGCGCCGAATGGGGCTAACGGGCAGCTACTGACCCATTCCAATCACCTGGGGACTCATCTGGATGGGGAGATTCATTTCTATACCCCGGGCAAGGATATGGCTTCCCTGGATATGGATTTCCTGGTCCACGAGGCTGCGATTGTTGACCTGAGCGACATTTGTGGGGATTACGATGTCTATACCAGTCAGATGATCGAAGAGCGCGTCGAAGTCAAAGAAGGCGACATTTTGATTATCCACACCGGTTATCACCACTTTGGCTGGGATATGCCTACGGCGAATGAGATTCGATACATGGTCATGCACCCAGGCCCGGACCGTGAATTTGCGGATTGGGCCAAAGCCAAGAAGTTGCGCTGGATTGGTGTGGACTGTGGCAGCGCGGATCACCCGATGAATACGATCATTCGGGATTGGATGCCGCGCCAGGCACGCCAGGCAGAAAAAGTATTCACGAAGAAATTTGGGAAGTCGCTGGCCGAGTATTTTGATGACAGCAAATACCAGCTTATGCATATTGAGATGTTCCCGTATGGGATTATTCATGCTGAATGCATTGGCGGAGACATTGATCTGCTGGTCAACCGGCGAGCGACGGTTGGTTTCTTCCCGTGGCGCTTTGTAGACGGCGAATCCAGCATTGGTCGCTGCGTGGCGGTGGTCGATGACGATGAGTACCAGGAGTTAATGGCTAAAAAAGCTGAGCTGACGAAGACGAAGTTTGGCGACGCCTGCAACATGGCGCATGTCGAGTCGATCAACCGGCTCAGCGCAGCCAACCTGGGGTAATTGGGTAGATTGGAATCTGAGTTTTGATCTTAAGGATTTGGAGGTAAATCAATGGCAGTCGATATGGAATTGGAAAAGGTTTTGCGGCCGCACCAATACCCAATGCCGCCTTACCCGCCCAAGGTGATCATCCTGGCGAATGGAAAGAAGATGGTTGTGCGACAGGCCTCGCGCGAAGATGTGCCTGCAATCTTAAAATCGGTCCACCCGTGTCTGTTCATCGAGCGTGATTATTATGACATCGTCAGTGCGCGCTTATATGGCGAGCTATTGGCCTGGTATCGTCACCGGGTGAAAAGTGAATATTGCTTGATGGGCCAGGTCGATGGCTACCTGGTGGGGGTAGTCAATGGCCGGATGGAAACCGAAAAGGTTGGGATGAGCTACCATACCCTGGCGATCGATCGTGGCTTACGCATTGGATCGCACCTGTTTGCCGCCAAGATGGAATATCATCTGGAATACTTGGGACAGGAGGAGGTTCTGATCGTGGCCGAGAGCCCGATCGGTTTCCGGCGCTGGATGATTGAATACCCGCTGGAGGAGACCAGGATCCCCCATGAGCTGGGTGGTGGGGATTCATGGCGGTTGACCCGGGCGATTTATGAGAAAGCCAAGCCACGCCTGGTGGTCGGCGAACGCCCGGTCCCAGATGACCTGATGGAAGAAGCGAAGCGTGAAATCCTGTTTGCGGATGACGACACGATCCGCGAGCGCATCGCTGGATTGAAAGGACGGTAAGCGATGAGAGACGTAGCTGTAATTGGGGCTGGGATCATTCCTTTTGGCCGGCGGGATGAAGATAGCCTGATGGATATGCTCTCCTGGGCTGGCTTGAAAGCGCTCGATGACGCCGGGCTAGGCGACAAGACGGTGGATGCCTTGTACGTTGCTAATATGGGATCGGGCATTCTTCAGCACCAAACTGGCCTGGCCAGCGCCCTGGTGGACCGGTTGAGCTTATTGCCTGCGGCGGCCGATTCGATTGAAAACGGGCCCGCTTCTGGGGCATCGGCGATCAAAAACGGGTTGTTGGCAGTTGCTTCGGGTTATTACGACCTGGTCCTGGTGGTAGGCGGTGAGAAAATGCGCGAGGTTACCGGCTGGCGGGCAACGGATTTCGTCGCCAGCATGACCCACCCGGCGGCGGAATATCCCTACGGGATCACCCTACCGGGGATGGCAGGTATGTATACTCGCCTGTATATGGAGAAATATGGCGTAACGCGTGAGATGCTGATCGCGGTGGCCCTGAAAAACCAGGAGATGGGCACGCACAATCCATATGCCCATGTGGAAATGGCGTTGAGCAGGGAAGGTATCTTTGAGAGCCGTGATGCGATCGTCAACAACCCGCCGGCGGCAGATCCGCTGCACTTGTATGATAACTGCCCGGTCAGCGACGGAGCGGCAGCGGTCGTGCTCTGTCCGCTAGAGATGGCCAAGCAATTCAACAAAACTCCGGTTTGGATTGCTGGTTTTGGCCAGGCGACCGACACCCACACCCTGCAGGAGCGTGAAGACCCAACCGATTTGAAAGCAGTTACGCTGGCGGCGCAGCAAGCTTTTGAGCGGGCCAAGCTCAAACCTGCGGACATCCATGTCGCCGAATTACATGATGCCTTCACGATCCTGGAGATTGCCGAAAGCGAACATGTCGGTTTCTTCAAGAAGGGCGAGGGCGGGAAAGCCGCCCTGGCTGGGAAGACTCGCCTGGGCGGGCAAATTCCAATCAATGTTTCTGGTGGGTTGAAAGCGCGCGGTCATCCTGTCGGCGCGACCGGTGTGGCGCAGGTGGTGGATATTGTCTTCCAGCTTCGTCATGAGCTACCGAAAGAGCGCCAGGTAAAGAATGCCCAGAACGGCCTGACGGTCAATTTTGGTGGCTTTGGTAATAACGTTCTTTCATTTGTATTGCGGAGGGTAGAAGCATGAAACGCGAAATCGCGATCGTTGCCTATAAATGCAAACAATGCGGTAAGCTACACTACCCTTTCCACGAGCGTTGCCTGGCCTGTAAGAGTCGTGAATTTGAAAAGGTTAAACCGGAAGGGAATGTCCGCCTGCTGACCTTTACCCGGATTTACAACCTGCCGTGGGGATTTGACGTCCGTTACTTGATTATCGGGGTGGGCGAGTTTGAGAACGGAGTGCGCGCAATGGGTCGGATTAACGTTGATGAGAACTATCCTCTAGAAACCGGGATGGTGATGAAACCGACCTGGGCGCCAGTGCGGGTCAAGTACGATGAAAATGTTTATGGGTTGATGTTTGAGGCGATTTAGACCGTTCTCCTAAATCACTCCAGCGGGCTGTCCAAATGATTCCTTTGGGCAGCCCGTTTTCTTTAATTGCTTCATTCAGGAACGTTATTTCACCTGCCAGCGTCTAAGGATTCGAGGATACAATTAAGTGAGCAGCCAGAATTTCCCTGGCAGGAGGCCCCCGAGATGAACGATCAATTGAAATCCATACTCTGCCACGATGCGCCGCCGGTACTGGCGATCCTGTTTTTGCTGGCTGTCACCAGTTTTTTTGTATTGACCTCGGATTCAATATCTGCCGAACCGGTGACCCCGGTGCAATCTTCCAGCACTACCAGCATTTCCAGTAAGGGAGGCGACCTGACCATGGAAGGTAATTCGTCCTTGATCGCAGTTCAACTCAGCGCCGGTCAAGCCCAACCGGCTGCAGTGCAGCCGCCGCCATTGGCAACCGGCACACCGCTGACTGCGGAAGAAATCGAGCAAATCCTGAGCGATTTGCCGCCGTTGGAGACCCCGCCGGCGGCACAGACCGAATTCCAGATGGCTGGAGAGCTGCTGCCCCCGCCGCGACCTGGAGAAACCATCCAGGAACCGTTCCCGCCCAAAGATACAGCTTTCCAACCTACGCCTGTCCCGGTTGGTCCCCTGGAGGTCTTACGCTATGCCCCACAAGGCGAAATTCCTTTGGCTCCGTTTATTAGTGTTACCTTCAACCAGCCGATGACTGCTCTGGCGACTCTCGAAGAACTGGCCGCGCAAGATGTGCCGGTACAGATCGAGCCGGCCTTGCCTGGTCGCTGGCGCTGGCAGGGCGCCCGGACGCTGACCTTCGAATATGAATCGGCCCTGATTGATCGCCTGCCCAAGGCGACTGAGTTCCGGGTCACCATCCCGGCAGGGACCCGCTCAGCGACTGGCGGGGCGCTACCCGAAGCAGTCTCCTGGTCTTTTCGTACCCCGCCGCCAGCGGTGGTAGAAAGCTACCCAGGGGACATTCCTCAGCCGCAAGATCCACTCTTCTTCATCGCTTTTGACCAACGGATTGATCCCCAGGTGGTCCTGGGGACAATCCGGGTCAGCGCTCAAAACAAGGAAATTCCACTCGAGCTGGCCTCGGAAGAGGCGATCCAGGCGGATGAGCGCGTCAGTCGCCTGGCAACAGGAATCCCTGAAGGACGCTGGTTGGCTTTTCGTTCGACCCAGTTGCTGCCCACGGACACAACGGTCAATGTCATCATTGGCCCTGGGACGCCATCGGCGGAGGGCCCGCTGACGACCGTTCAGGCTCAATCGTATAGCTTTCGCACCTATGCTCCGCTGCGCGTGGTTGATCAAAGCTGCCCAAGTGTTTTTGATCGCTGCCAACCCTTGCAGTCGTTCTACATCCGGTTTAATAATCCACTCGATGAGATTTTGTTGGATGAGCAGGCGCTGGAAGAGCTGGTCCAGATCGAGCCTGAATTGCCTGGAATGCAGGTTAACCTTTCGTTTGATAGCCTGATTGTCCAGGGAATGTCCAAAGGCCGGACGACCTACGCGGTTCGCCTGAGCAGCAGCCTGCGGGATGTTTTTGGCCAGGCGCTCGGCAAAGATGTAAAGTTGAGCTTTCATGTTGGTCCAGCCGAGCCAGCTTTGTTTAGCTCGAACCAGGAACTGGTCACCCTGGATCCAGTGGCAGAAAAAGCCGCCTTTTCAGTCTATGTGGTGAATTATTCCCGTCTGGCGGTGAAAATATACGCCGTCCAACCTGGGGACTGGCAGGCTTACCAGACCTACCGGCGTGAGGCATCTCGTACGGACCGGGTTGTCCAGCCACCGGGTCGGCTTGTGTTTGATGACGAAATCAGGGTTGACCTGGAACCCGACCAACTTGGCGAGGTCCAGATTGACCTGAGCCAGGTGATGGAAGGCCCGTACGGGCATTACGTAGTGATGGTCAGCCCTCCTGGCGAGAAAGACCCCTGGCGGACGGTGCAAGCCTGGGTGCAGGCGACCCAGATTGGGCTGGATGCATTTGCCGATCACAGCACGTTGATCGCCTGGGCCAGCTCGCTGAAGGACGGTGCGCCATTGTCCGGCGTGACGATTCAGGCTAATCCGGGCGGCGCTCAGGCTGTGACCGGTGCTGATGGACTGGCGCGCCTGCCCATTCCGAGCGGCGCGGCGACTCTGGTGGCCAGCCTGGGCGCGGACCAGGCGCTGCTGCCGCGCTCGACCTATTTCTGGTCTGAAGAAACCTGGAGCCAACAACCCTTGGTTGACAGCCTGCGCTGGTATGTGTTCGATGATCGCCAGATGTATCGGCCGGGGGAAGAAGTACATC
>JAYRWF010000405.1:0-3031 GCA_041918195.1 Anaerolineales bacterium | reverse complement strand
CAACCCGGCCAACCCGCAGTGGCCGGATCGTGACCGGTTTATCCTCTCTGGCGGGCATGGATCGATGCTGGTTTATAGCCTGCTGCACCTGACCGGTTATGACCTGCCGCTGGACGAGCTAAAGCGCTTTCGCCAGTGGGGCAGCCTGACCCCTGGCCATCCGGAATATGGTCTGACGCCGGGCATCGAAACGACCACCGGCCCGCTGGGACAGGGATTTGCCAACGGCGTCGGCATGGCGATGGTTGAAGCCCACCTGGCCAGGATCTACAATCGCCCCGGTCATGACGTCATCAATCATTACACCTATGCGATTGTCACGGATGGCGATTTGATGGAAGGCGTGGCCTCTGAAGCCGCTTCGCTGGCCGGCCATCTGAAGCTGGGCAAGCTGATCTACTTGTATGACGATAACCGGATTTCGATCGAAGGCTCGACGGAGCTTGCTTTTACCGAGGAACGTGGCCAGCGTTTTGAAGCCTACGGCTGGCATGTCCAGCGGGTTGAAGATGCGCTGGACATCGAAGCCATCGACCGGGCTATCCAGGCGGCCAGGGAGGACCCCCGCCCATCCCTGATTATGGTCCGCACGATCATCGGTTATGGGCTGCCCACCCGGGCTGGCACTGCCAAGGCTCACGGCGAGCCGCCGGGCGAGGCCGAGCTGAATGGCGCCAAAGAAAAGCAGGGCTGGCCGCTCGAGCCGCGCTTCTTCATCCCTGAAGAAGCGTTGGCCTTTTTCCGGCAAGCGGTTTCTAACGGCGCGGAACTGGAGGCTGGATGGCTGCGCAAAATGGCGGCTTACCGGGCGGAATACCCTGAGCTGGCCGCCGAGCTGGAGCGGCGCCTGGCTGGCGAGCTGCCAGAGAGTTGGGCGAGCGAGTTAGTTGAATTCCCGCCCGATCCGAAAGGCATCGCCTCGCGAGCGGCCTCTGGCAAGGTCTTGAATGTCCTGGCTGGGCAGCTGCCAGAGCTGTTCGGTGGTTCGGCCGACCTGGCCCCTTCGAACAATACCTGGATGACGAATAGCCCGGCCTTTGCGCCGGATTGCCTGGAAGGCAACAATATCCATTTCGGCGTGCGCGAGCACGGCATGGGCGCAATCGTCAATGGCATGGCTTATCACGGCGGGGTGATCCCGTTTGGGGCGACTTTCCTGGTCTTTTCCGACTATATGCGCGGCGCCATCCGGCTCTCGGCGCTATCGCACCTGGGCTCGATCTGGATCCTGACCCATGACAGCATCGGGGTCGGCGAAGATGGGCCAACCCACCAACCAGTCGAACACGTGGCAGCCTTACGAGCGATCCCGAACCTGGTTGTGCTGCGCCCGGCGGACGCCAACGAGACCCTGGAGGCCTGGAAGGCGGCGGTCAAGAACCGCCATCGCCCGACCGCCCTGGTGCTCACCCGCCAAAATCTGCCGACCCTCGATCGCTCGGTTTATGCTCCGGCAACCGGTCTGCACAAGGGGGCATACGTCCTGTCTGATTTGGGCCCTGGAAAACCACAGGCGATCCTGATGGCCAGCGGTTCTGAAGTCGGCTTGATCGTCGAAGCAGGCCAGCGCCTGGCTGCGGGTGGGATTGCGGTTCGCCTGGTGTCCTTCCCGAGCTGGGAGCTGTTCCTGGAGCAAGATCCGGCTTACCGGGATGCTGTCCTGCCGCCGGAGATCGAACACCGCCTGGCGGTAGAAGCTGGGATCACCCTGGGCTGGCACCGTTGGATGGGCGATAAGGGACAGGTAATCGGATTGGACCGCTTTGGCGCTTCCGCACCGGCCGCCCAGGTCTTCAAGGCGTTTGGCTTTTCAGTAGAGAACATCGAGAGCATCGTCCACGAGATGTTGAAATAACAAAACGTGCTGTCCAAAGGTTGCAATTGGACAGCACGTTTTTTCATAAGCGTCCTTCTGGACGTTTTCCTGCTTGTAAGGCCAGGATTTGAGGCTCGCTAAAGGGCGGGGTAAATAGCTCCGCAGATGCCGCGTAGCAGCGGAACAATTCGCTGATGAAGTGCATCCGGTCGCCCAGGTTTCCCCACCGTTCTGCGCCTGATTGGCTCGGGCCGCTTGGGTTTGGGTCTACCTGCGCCAGCAAGGCGAGCAGCTCGGGATTGGAGAGCTGCTGGAGCTCGGGCGGGTAGCCGCCTGGCAGATCCTGGCCCAGGCGAATCCGCCGCCCGGGGAATTCAATGCTCATGATGGTTTCGGTAGCCAGCGCTTGGGCTTGTTCCTGGGCCCAGGCCAGGTAGGGCTGGATTGCCTGCTCCAGCTCTGATAGCCGCCCAACCCAGCCCATTAGCCTCCAGATCCAGCGCGTCAGCCAGTTAGCGCCGGGGAGTAAAATCTCGACCAGGTTGGCGGCGAAAACCTTCGGGGAGATAATCGGGGCCTGCAGCGCCTGGACGATTTCTGGCTGCAGGCGGGTTTGCTCGTGATAACCGATTTGCAAGTTGGCAAGCAGGAGCAGCTCGCTGCGAGCTTGCGCATCTGGCTCGAACAGGGCCTGGTAGTAGTTGCGGAAGGCCTGCTGCAGGTAGCGCTGGCCATCGGGCGGGTCGCCCGGGCGCAATCCGGCGCAAAAGCGATCGATCGTCTCCACCTGGTAAGCCGGGCCAGACAGGCAATCGTGGTTGAAGCGGGCAAATTCACGTCCAATCTCGGCAAAGACTTTCAGATTACCGCGTGCCACTGCCGCGCTGGCGCGCTCAAAGGCAGCCGGGGCGTCGTATGCCTTCCAAAGCTGCTTGAGAATCTGATCCGGGCGCAGCTTGCCACCCAGGGGACGGGATGCACCCTGGGCAGCTTGAGCAGCCTGGACCGGCGCGGTTTCCGCCTCCAGGAGCGCTTGCAATGCCCGAGCCAGGTCTTCCTTGCGAATGGTCTGCCCGGCCTGTTTGGAAGCCCAGGTGGCGAACGCGCACCAATTGGCGCTTCCCGCTGTGCGCCCAGCTAGCGGTTGGGCCAGCTCGTGGTAGCAATAGGTGATTTGAAGATTACGCACGACCGGATCGGCCTGGGCGCAGATCT
>JAYRWF010000404.1:0-4889 GCA_041918195.1 Anaerolineales bacterium | reverse complement strand
CTACCGAAAACCCGCCTGGCAGCGACCAAAGGGTTTTCTTTTTTTTAACCGTCAGAAGGAAATAATGCAGATGAAAGAGGATCAGCCCAAGTCAGAGGGTGACCCACTCAGTAGCTCGAAAAAGCCACCCTGACCTAATCCACACCAGCAAGCAGTTGCTTGCAAAAGGAGTTACCGATGATCAATACCTACAAGAACATCGATGACCGGCTCAGCCTGTTGGCTGAACCAATCAGCGGAAGCTGGATTAATGTTATTAATCCCTCCCCAGATGAAATCGCCCACCTTGAATCCCTGGGCATCCCCTTAGACTATATCAATTATCCACTCGACCTTGATGAGCGAGCCCGCACCGAACGTGAAAACGGAGAGTTGTTGATTGTTCTCCGCATTCCTTTCTATCAGGGCAATTCCGCGGATATTCCTTACACAACCATTCCATTAGGCATTATTCTTACCGATCGCTTTTTGATCACGATTTGTAAGCGTGAAAATACGGTAATCCAGGATTTCATCGCGGGGCGCGTACGCAACCTGTCCACCGGTAAGCGCCACCGCTTTGTGTTAAAGATTCTGTTTAATACCGCCAACCTGTACTTGAGCTATCTGCGGGAAATCACCCGCGCAGTTGACCAGTTGGAAGATCAGCTTCAAAAATCCACCCGGAACAAAGAAGTCCTTGAGCTACTTAAGTATCAAAAAAGCCTGACCCTGTTTACCACCGCGCTGAAATCGAACGAGCTGATGATGGAACGCCTGCAGCGCAGCCGAATTTTCGAGACTTATCCAGAGGATGAGGATTTACTCGAAGATGTAATAACCGAAAACCGCCAGGCCATCGAAATGACCAACATTTCCAGCAACATTTTAAGCAGCATGATGGATGCATTTGCCTCGATTATTTCGAACAACCTGAACGGGGTAATGAAATTACTTGCCTCAGTGACCATCGTCCTGAGTATCCCAACCATGATTGCCAGCTTTTTTGGAATGAATGTCCATGTTCCACTGGAAAACAATCCCCTGGCTTTTCTGATGATCATTCTGATGACCGCTGGCATTGGTTTCACAGCCGTATTTTTCTTCTGGAAACGCGACTGGTTTTAAAACCAAAACCCGATTAAGCTGTACGGGCTATCCAAATGCTCCCTTTGGATAGCCCGTATGTCTTTTGGCTATTAGTGACTCAAGCAAAAATCACATACTGGCGCAGAAACTGATCAACCGCCTGATTGAAATGCTCGATGGTTTCAGCTTTGCGAAAACCGTGCCCTTCGCCGGGATAGACATGGTAAATGTGCGGTACGCCCCGCTGCTGGAGTGAGGCGACCACTTCATCCGACTGCTTGCGGGGAACAACCACATCGATCTCACCTTGGAAAACAGCAATCGGGTCTTGGATCCGATCGACGAAGAAAATTGGCGAGCGTTCTCGGTACAGGTCGGCCGCTTCGGGCAATGGCCCAAGCAGCGTGTCCGAGTAATGCGCTTCGAATTTATGCGTTTCGGCAGCCAGGGTAAACTGGTTCGAGACACCAAAAAGGCAAATGCCAGCTCGGAAAAAGCCGGGATAGTCTTCCAGTGCTTTCAAGACCGTAAATCCACCTGCACTTCCACCCATAATCACCAGGCGTGCGAGGTCGGCCAGGCCGCGATCAGACAGGCTGCGCGCACCACTGACCGCGTCCTGAACATCATAGATACCCCAGGCCCCGCGCAGCATGTTGCGGTATGCTCGTCCATAACCGGTGCTGCCGCGATAGTTGACTTCCAGGACAGCATAACCCCGGCTGGTAAAAAACTGCGCCTGGGCGTTGAACGAATTGAACACCTGGCTGGTCGGCCCACCATGGATTTTCACGATAAGCGGCGGCTTGCCTGTACCAGTGAAACCAGGATTGGTAGGAGGAAAATACAACCCATGCGCCTGCCCGCCATCCATGCCTTCCCAGGTGATTGCCTGCGGGTTGGAATAGGCAGAAACCGCAATTTCCTCCGAGGTGCTGCGTCGCCAAACTACCTCGCTGTTCGGCGGGCCGTCGAAGGTGATAATCCGGGCTGGCGACCTGCCACCAGAAGCCACCAGGGCAACCCCACCGGGGGTCGCGCAGATGTGATCCAACATCGTGTAAGCCGGGTCGAGCGGTAGGCGCGTTTCCTGACCGGATTGCAAATCCAACTGCCAGAGGCTGACCTGGCCAGGCTGATTGCGCAAGAAAAAAATCCTGTCACCTTGAAAGCTGAATGTATAGGTGCGCATACCCTGGACCCAGGCGGGTAATCCGTGTTCAGCCTGGACATGGGTTAGCTGGCGGTGCTCACCGCTGGCAATTTCATACAGATAAAGCTGCCACCAACCGCTGTTGTCTGAGACATACGCCAGGAATCGACCATCCGGAGAGAACTCGGGTTGGAAAATGGAGACCTGCTCACCGCCTGCCACGGTAGTGATGTGTTGGAGGTAGGGCAGGTTGCCGTCCTGCTCTTGCAACTCGCCCAATCGCAGAAAAGTACCATCCCAAGGCATGTTGGGATGGTTCCAGGCGATCCAAGCCAGGTGCTTGCCATCCGGACTCCAAGCCGGCTGCATGTAGAAATCATCGCCGTCCACCAGCTTGCGTGGCCACAGCGCTCCAGCAGCATCCACCAACGCCAGGCTATCCTTGCCCTCATAGGTGTTAATGTAAGCCAACCATTTCCCATCCGGCGAAGGTTTCGGGGCAGCAGATTGACCAAAAGCCGGCGTAATTGGCTGGGCGGTGCCCCCAGCCGCCGGCTGGCGGTATATCCGGCCAGTTTCAGCTTCAACAAAAAATACCTTGCCATCGTGGATCGAAAAATCACCACCGCCATAACCCACCCTGGCGCGGACAGACAACTCGCTATTTAAGTCGCGGCTGGCCTGCTGGCGATCGGCCTGGACAACCAGTACCCCGCGATCAGAACGGCCTTCTAACCAGACAAAAACACCCTCCTGGTCGCACATCAGGCCGGTGAAACTAATTCCCCGCGCCATGCTAATCGGCTTGATTGGGCTATCCCATAACCCATATTGACGAACAACAGGTTCAGTCATAAAACGCCTCCGCAGAATTGTTTTGAGCCGTAATCAATTGGCGGACCACAAAGGATCGCCGGTGAACCTCCGAAAGTCCCAACCGGGTAATCGCCTGGATATGGGCTGGAGTGCCATAGCCTTTATGTGCCGCCAGGCCATATCCAGTATAGTGCTGGTCAAGCTGGCAAAGCAAAGAATCTCGAGCGGTTTTTGCAAACACTGAAGCAGCAGCTATACTCAACGAGCGAGCATCACCCTTGACCAATGGAGTTTGATCAATCGTACAGCCTGGGAGAGAGAGATAGTCAACCAGCAAATGTTGAGGGAGCTGGGGCAGCAGGTCTAGTGCACGCTGGATCGCCAGCCGCGTGGCTGCCAGGATGCCCAGTCGGTCTATTTCTTCGACCGAGGTAAAACCAACCGCATAACCAAGCGCCAGCTCTGGAAGCCTGGCAGCCCATTTCTCTCGCTGTAGGGCAGTCATCTGCTTTGAATCTCGAACCCCAACCAGGGAGTGAGCCAATGAAGGGTCGGCTGGAAAGATAACCGCTGCAGCAGCCACCGGTCCGGCCAGTGCGCCTCGCCCAGCTTCATCCACACCGGCGACTAACTGCCTTCCGGCATTCCACAATTCCTGCTCAAATTGAAAGTCAGGTGCAGATGGAATCAGGCTCCGGTCAAATTTTCTCGGCATACTTACTCGTACAGTCCAAGCCGCCAATTGCGGCGAATCTCCAGGATATCCTGGGTCATCCGAATTGTGTCCTGGATAGCTTTAACCTTGCTATCGCTGCTGTAATACCAGGGAACAGGGATCTCAACCAATTGGTAGCCGCGCTTTCGGGCGAGATAGAGCACTTCGACATCAAAGGACCAGCCCGGCATTCGTTGTTGCCGGTAGAGATCTTCGGCAACAGCAGCCCGGAAACACTTAAATCCACATTGCGTGTCGTGCAACCCAGGCAATGCCAGCAGGCGAATAATCAGGTTTACGAACCGCCCACCAAAATGACGGTAAGCCGGTTCGTTATAACGGATTGCGCCAGGCGCTTCACGCGAGGCAATCGCGACATCAAAATTCACCAGTGCCGGAGGCAGGAAACGGTTCAACTCGGCGATAGGCATCGATAGGTCCGCGTCACACATGAAACGGTATTGCCCGCGCGCCTCCAACATACCCCTCCGCACAGCCAGACCTTTGCCACGCTGCTCCTCATGAATAGCCCGAAAGCGAGGATGGCTGAGCGAAAATTCTTCAGCAATCGCATAAGTACAATCCTGGCTGCCGTTTTCCACGACCAAAACCTCGGCCGAATATTCCTGTCGAGAAAGAAAACCCTCAACCTGAGTCAGGGTGTCAGGCAAGCGCTTGGCTTCGTTATAAGCCGGAATAATCACCGAGACAAAAATATCTTTCAACACATTTTCCTGACCAATCGGGGTCCGTCTGCCAATCAATTCAAATAGCCTTTAACGACATCGACGCTCTCAACTACCAGTTGTTGCCGGTAAGTTTGCAAGCGCTGGCGTGGCAAGCGGGAAAATATATGCTTTTGCAGCTCATCTTCAGAATTCAACAGCCGGTAGAAGTCATCGGGTGGTATTCCCTGGCGGGCAGCAAACACTTCCACAGTTTGGGCTTCACAACCGGTGCAAAGTTGGCCAGCCAGGTAATCGCGCCAGTCGACCAGGTCTTGATCGCGCACAAACGACAGCCAGCCATTCGGACGGGCAGCGGATAATTGACCCGCGATTTGCGGATTCAAGCCAGGTCGCAGGGTTAAATCCAGGTGGGAGCGAAGGACATTATGCAGATAACTTCTGTGGCGCT
>JAYRWF010000403.1:0-4806 GCA_041918195.1 Anaerolineales bacterium | reverse complement strand
ATACGGTCTGTTATACCCTGGCTGGCCGGGCCAACCAGGCCACTGGATGGGGGCGATCGGAAGAAACCTGGTCAGCCATTCAAACGATTCGGGAGTTGGGTGGACCCGAGTGGTTCAACCTGGGAGACCGCGACCTGGGCTTGCACCTCGAACGTACCCGCTGCCTGGCCCAGGGCGAGACTCTCACCCAGTTCACCAACCGGGTTTGCCGCGCCTGGGGAATCGCTGCAACCGTCCTGCCTATGAGTGATGACGCCACACCCACTTCGGTGTATACTATAGAGCGCGGCGAGTTGCCCTTCCAGGAATATTTTGTTCACCAGCAATGCCGCCCGCAAGTAACGGGTTTTCGCTTTAACAACATCAAGCTCGCCCACCCCGCGCCGGGGGTGCTGGAAGCCATCGAGGTATCCGGGCTGGTTGTGATTTGCCCATCGAATCCCTGGGTCAGCATCGGCCCCATCCTGGCTGTACCAGGCATCCAGCCTGCCCTGGCTGCACGGCGGGTTGTAGCCGTCTCGCCGATCATCGCTGGGCAAGCGGTTAAAGGCCCGGCGGCTAAGATGTACGCTGAGTTGGGCATTGAACCCTCAGCCCTATCGGTGGCTCGACAATATTACGGCTTGCTGGCCGGTTTCGTCTTGGACAGCGGAGACGATCATTTGGCCCCGGCCATCCAGGATCTCGGCATCTATCCGCTGGTCGTGGATACCTTGATGAAGACGCCTGCCGATCGCCAACGCCTGGCGCAGCAGGTGATTGAGTTCGGTTTGAATTTGTAGAAGTCGCCCAACGCAAGGAAGTCGAGATGGACTTCAAAGAAGCTTGTCATCTCTCGCATCAGAAAGGGAATCTCTGCGATGACTTTATGGGCTATCGTCCCAGTCAAGCCTTTACGCGTTGGAAAATCCCGCCTGTCCGCTGTGCTCAGCCAGGATGAGCGCGCCGACCTGAATCGCCGTCTCCTTGACCACACCTTAGCTACGCTGACGGCTGTCCCTGAAATCGAACAAGTCCTTGTCATCAGCCGGGATCCATCGGCCCTGGCTTTAGCGCGCGAGCACGGTGCTCGCACAGTCCAGGAAAATGGCTCGTCCCAACTCAATATCGCTCTTACCCGCGCAACAGTTGTAGTGCGCAATTACAACATCCGTGGAGTATTGATCGTCCCAGCCGATTTGCCCCTGCTCACTCCCCAGGATGTATACGCCATGCTCGAATTGGCTAAGGAACCGCCGGTCATTGTGGTTGCCCCAGACCGCCACCGCCAGGGCACCAACGCACTGCTGGTTTGCCCGGTCGGCTTGATTGACTATGAATTTGGGCCGAACTCATTCCAACGCCACTGCCAGCGGGCAGTAGAAGTTGGCGCTCATCTCGAGATCGTTGACCTCCCATCCCTTGCCCTGGATATGGACCTGCCCGAAGACCTCGATCAGGTCAGCCAGGAATTTGAATCGATCCTCCCTGGACCTGGCGACCTGGATCAAATGAATTTCGACACGTAAACTATCATGGAGGCTGTATGACCGAACGCGTTGCTCTCTACCTGCAAGACGCCCATGACCTGCGAGATGGACTGGACTATGTTCGTTATGCCGAACAACGGGGCTTTGAAGCCGTCTGGCAGGCCGAATCGCGCCTGGTGCGCGATGCCATTGTCCCGATGGCTGCCTATGCCGCGGTTACCGAAAAATTGAAGGTTGGCTCGGGTGTGATCAACAACTGGACCCGTAATATCGGCTTGCTGGCAGCCACCTACCTGACCCTGGATGACCTGGCGCCTGGCCGGATCATCTGCGGCATCGGCGCCTGGTGGGATCCATTGGCTCGCAATGTTGGCATCGAGCGGCGCAAACCGCTCACCGCCATGCGTGAAACCGTCGAGGTCCTGCGTCGCTTGCTGGCAATGGAACGGGTCACCTTCCATGGCGAGTTTGTCCATGTCGATGGGATTGAGCTGGATGTGGTCCATGGTCGGCGCGAACCACGCCAGGTTCCGATTATGATCGGCGCCACTGGCGACAAGATGATGGAAATGACCGGGGAGATTGCCGATGGCTGCGTGCTCAATTACTGCGTTCCCCCCGATTACAACGATATTGCCCTGGAACTGCTCGAGTCTGGCGCCAGGAAAGCCGGTCGCAAGCTTGCTGATCTGGATACCCCTCAACTGGTCGTGTGCTCCGTCGATCACGATCACGACCGGGCGATTGAGACCACCCGTCAGTTGCTGACCCAATACCTAGCCCAGCAGCCGCACATTGCCAAGGCATCCGGCGTTTCTGATGAGGTTGTCAAGGAAATCCAATCCATCCTGGGCTGGCCTGCCACCAAGGAGCAGATCAAGCGCGCCAGCCCGTTGGTACCTGAAGAGCTGATTTTACGAATTTCAGCTTCGGGCACGCCGGACGAAGCGCGTGCCAAGGTTGAAGAGTACCGCCGGCACGGTTGCACCTGCCCGATTCTGTATCCAGTCGGCGGCGATGTCAAGCTCCTGATTGACACCTTCGCCCAAAATTAAACCCTGCCAAACAAAAAGGGGCCGTCCAAAAAGAGGTTTTGGACAGCCCCTTTTTTGTTAGAAATTAGTTTTACCGGCGTCCGCCGCGGTCACCGCCACTACGCCGGTCATTACCTCGCCGATCGCCGCCGCGCTCCCCACCACGTCCACCACCGCTCGAGGGCCGTCCGCCCCCACCGCTGCGCGGCCGGTCACGTTCTGCCGCTTCTTCAGCCGTCCAGCCTTCCAGTACAGCCTGGCGCGAGAGCCGAATTTTTCCGGCCGAATCGATGTCAGTCACCATCACGGTGATCTCATCGCCAACCCGCACGACATCTTCTACCTTTTCAACCCGTTGGGAATCAAGCTGAGAAATGTGAACCATGCCGTCGATATTGGGCAGGATTTCAACAAACGCCCCGAAATCGGTAACCCGGACAACCTTTCCGGTATAAATTCGGCCAATCACGGCTGTTTCAGTCAAGCCTTCGACCTTTTCTCGCGCTCGCCGGGCGCTTTCTGCGTCAGCCGAGGCAATAAAGACCGTGCCGTCTTCGTCAATGTCGATCTTTGCGCCAGTTTCATCCTGGATGCTGCGAATCATCTTTCCGCCTGGACCGATCACTGCGCCGATCTTATCCACCGGGATTTGCACCACAGTGATGCGCGGTACGTGCGGCTTGAGCTCCGGCCGGGGCACCGGCAGGACTGCCATCATTTTATCCAGGATTGACAGGCGTGCCAGGCGGGCTTGCTCCAGCGCCTTGGACATCAATTCAGCCGTAATCCCCTTGATTTTGATGTCCATCTGCAAGGCAGTAATGCCCTTGGTGGTGCCGGCGACTTTGAAATCCATATCGCCCAGGTGGTCTTCCGCGCCCAGGATATCGGTCAGGATCGCGTAATGATCGCCTTCCTTGATCAAACCCATCGCTACACCCGCCACCGGAGCCTTGATCGGCACGCCCGTGTCCATCAGCGCCAGGGTCGAACCACACACCGAGGCCATCGAAGAAGAGCCATTCGAAGACAGCACTTCAGAAACCAGGCGCATGGTATATGGGAATTCCTTTTCAGGCGGGATTACCGCCAAAAGGGCGCGCTCCGCCAGGGCGCCGTGCCCGATCTCGCGCCGGGAAGAGCCACGCAGTACCTTGGCTTCGCCGGTCGAGAATGGCGGGAAGTTGTAATGATGCATATAGCGCTTCTCATCTACAGGCGAGAGCGTATCCAGCTCCTGCGCCTCACGCGGCGTCCCCAAGGTGGCCAGGGTTAGCACCTGAGTCTCGCCGCGCGTAAACAGGCCTGAGCCATGTGCGCGCGGGCTGATGTTGACATCACACCAGATCGGACGGATTTCGGTCAAGCTGCGGCCATCTGGGCGCACACCCTGGTTGATAATCCGGCTCCGAACCACATTGCGCATCGCTTCCTCAAACGCCAGCCTGGCGCCAACCAAGGCGGTCTCATCTTCGCCAGCATAGCCCGCCAGCACTTCCTCTTCCAATGCTTCAACCGCTTCGTTGCGCTCGGATTTGTCGTAAGGCTGGGACAAGATCGTGTCCAGGCGAGACTGCGCCTGCTCCATCACATTGGCCATCAGGCTCTCATCAACAGCATACGGGGTATAGCTGCGTTTCGGCTTACCGATTTCAGCCGCCATCTTCTCTTGCAGATCGATTAACGGCTGGAAGGCCTGGTGACCGAACTCAAGCGCTTGAAGCATTTCTTCCTCAGTCACTTCGAACGCGCCGCTTTCCACCATCAGGATGGCATCGCGCGTACCGGCCATGCGCAGGTCGAGTCGTGAGGTCTGGAGCTGTTCAAAGGTCGGATTTAGCACAAGCTGGCCGTTCAACAGGCCAACACGCACTGCTGCGACTGGACCGCCAAATGGGATGTCTGAGATCATCAAAGCCGCCGAAGCTGCATTAACGCCCAGGATATCGATCGGATTAATCCCATCGCTCGAAAAAGCGTATAGCAGCACCTGGACATCGTTACGCATGTCCTTGGGGAACAACGGGCGCAGAGGACGGTCGGTCAGGCGAGCGGTCAGGATGGCATCTTCGGATGGTCGTCCTTCACGCCGGAAGAATGAACCGGGGATCCGGCCACCAGCGTACATCCGCTCTTCATAATCCACGCTCAGCGGGAAGAAATCGATCCCTGGGCGGACGGAAGAACTCATCGTCGCTGCCGCGAATAGCATCGTATCGCCCACTTGCAGGGTCACTGCGCCGCCAGCCTGTCCGGCCAGGCGGCCTGTTTCGAAGACGAACGTGCGCTCGCCAACTTTGGTT
>JAYRWF010000402.1:0-5944 GCA_041918195.1 Anaerolineales bacterium | reverse complement strand
GGCTTGATTGTTTCGCCGCCGAAGGCGGGTAAGACGACGATTTTGAAAGATATCGCCAATGCGATTTCCACCAAGTATCCCGAGGTGCACCTGATGGTGGCCTTGATCGGCGAACGCCCGGAAGAAGTGACCGATATGGATCGCTCGGTCGACGCCGAGGTGATTTCCTCGACCTTCGATGAGCCGGTCACCTCGCACGTGCGGGTGGCCGAGATGGCCCTCGAGCGGGCCAAGCGCCTGGTGGAAATCAAGCGTGACGTGGTGATCTTGATGGACTCGATGACCCGCCTGGCGCGGGCTTATAACCTGGTGGTCAACCCGTCCGGACGCACGCTGTCGGGCGGTATCGATCCCTCGGCGCTCTACCCGCCGAAGCGCTTCTTCGGCGCGGCGCGCAATATTGAAGAGGGCGGCTCGCTGACGATTATCGCCACCAGCCTGGTCGATACCGGCTCGCGCATGGACGATGTGGTCTATGAAGAATTTAAAGGCACAGGCAACATGGAACTGCACCTGTCGCGCCGGCTCCAAGAGCGGCGGGTCTTCCCGGCGATCGATATTGAACGCTCCTCGACCCGGCGAGAAGAGCTGTTGCTTGGACCAGATATCACTCCGCGCGTCTGGCTGATGCGCCGGATGTATGACCTGATGACCCAACCGCCGCCGGTCGGCAGCGGGATGGATCCCTCCAATGTCACCGAACAGATTTTGGAGCGTTTGCGCAAAACCGCCAATAATCAGGAATTCCTGGAGCGGTTGAACGAGGGTTAACCAGTGAAGGACCAATCCAAGAACGCGCCGGGCCTGTCGCCCGCCGCCCAAGAGACCGGCAGCGCGAGCTGGCTGCCGGTGGCTGCCTGGGGTGTTGCGGCGGCGCTGGTCTTGCTGGCGCTGATCCTGGCCTGGCGGGCGTTTGCCCTGCCCGGCGCAGCCGCGGCGGGCGTGAACCGCCAGGCGCTCGCCAACTCCCAGTCCGGGCCATCCAACCCTGCTCAAGACTCGCTATCGTTAGCCACCCTCTCCCCGGCTGATGCCCAGACGGCTGGCGCGCCTGCAGCGGATGGTATCCTGCGCCGCTCTGACCTGCGCACGATTATCCCGGAGCGCCCAAACGAAGCGGTCATTGAATATACGGTTGTCACGGGCGACAGCGTGTTTGAGATCGCCAACCAGTTTGGTTTGAAACCCGAGTCAGTGCTGTGGGCGAATTACGACCAGCTCAACGACAACCCGGACATGATCGCCCTTGAAATGCAGTTGGCGATCCCCCCGGTGGATGGGGTGCTGTACACCTGGAAAGATGGCGATACGCCCGAGAGCGTGGCGGCGCAGTTCCAGGCCGACCCGCAAGCGATCCTCAACTGGCCGGGAAACCAAATCGACCTGACCACCCAGGTGGTCGAGCCTGGCGCTCAGGTGATGGTGCCAGGCGGCAAGCGCGAGTTTCGCCAGTGGATTATCCCGACCATCCCGCGCGGCCGGGCCGGGGTTTCGCAGTCGCTCTACGGTGGTGGGGCCTGCGAGGGCAGCTTCACCGGCGCTTTTGGCACCGGAACGTTTGTCTGGCCAGCCGGGAATCATGTCCTTTCTGGGAATGACTATTGGGATGGACACCTGGCAATTGACATTGCTGCAGGTGAAGGGGCGCCGGTCTACGCCGCTGACAGCGGGGTAGTGGTTTTCGCTGGCCCGGCAACTGGCGGTTATGGCAATATGGTGATGATCGATCATGGCAATGGCTACCAGACCCTGTACGCCCACCTGAGCAGCGTGCGGGTGAACTGCGGGCAAAGCATCTCACAAGGCGGGACGATCGGCTTTGGCGGCAGCACCGGCAACTCGACCGGGCCGCACTTGCATTTTGAAGTCCGCTACCAGGGCGGTTTTGTCAGCCCGTGGTATGTGCTTCCCGCGCCGTAACCCCGGCGCGATATTCAACCGAAGATATCAAAGCAATCCAACCGAAGGAGAGAAAAATGGCTAAGACCACACCTGAACCCGAGACCGAAATCATCGCCGAGACGGATGAGTACATGGCCTGGACGGCTAACGAGCCCGATGGCGAGGTCACCTATCACCTTGAGCTAAACAATGTAACCCTGCATTTTTTCAAGGAAGAATGGGACGAGTTTTTGCAGCTCGTTCGCACGTTGGTGAAATAGGTGAAGAAACAAAAAATCCGGCAGCGCCGGATTTTTTGTTTCTTAAGCCTCTAACGGTTGGAAATTTTATTGACGTAAGGGACGACGCCTTTACAGGCCTCGGTAAAGCGGGCTGAGACGGTTTCCCAGGTCAGTTTACCGGTGCTCTGCCAGGACTGGTGAATAGCAAAGGAAACGCAGCCTGGGCCGGCGTGGTAATTGGCGACGGTGAAGCGCCACAGGTCTTCATAGCTGGCGATCGCGCCGGGGGAGAGTTCGGTTGCAGTCAGGATTGTCTGGCCGACCTGGGCGCAATTGGCCTGTAAGGTCTGGGCGAACAACTGGATGCTGAAATCGGCGTTGGTCAGGTCGATCCCGGCCGGGCAGCCGGCGCAGTTGGCATTGGCCTGGTTGGCGGTGGCGCCGCGTAGCAAAGCCTGTTCCTCTTCATCCAGGCGCAGGTAGCCTTTGGCGCAGGTATCTTCAGCCAGTACCAGGGGGCAAAACTGGTCATAGAAAGATTCATTCCATAGCAAGAGCGAGTCGGCGCCCGAGTCGGTGATCTGGCCCAGGCCGAATTCATATGGCACCCGGAACACGCCCGGCCAGAACTGGCTTTCCTGGGCGAACAGGTTTTTCATCAACTGGGCGGGGACGCCGGTCTGCCGGGCCACTTCCACCAGCCGGGCATCGAACTGGTTCTGCCAGGGCAGCAGGGTCGGTTTGGCGGCTTCCAGGCCGCAAGCGTCGGCGTAGCCATTCGGCTGCAGCCCGCCGCTGGAGCAACTGCTGGCTTCCACCACTCCCTGGGCGATCAATCGGCCGGCCAGGTAAAAGTACGGCTCACCAGAGGCCAGCAGCTCGCTGCGCTCGGGGGTCGATAACCAGACCGGCGGGCCGCCGATCGGCTGGAAGGCCTCCCAAATCTGTGAGCAGGAGGCCAGCGGCGCGCCGGTCCACTGGCTGCTGACAACATCGACATGCCAGCCGCTGCTGCCGGGAGCAAGGCCAACGCCGCTGTCAATCACCCGCACCTGGGCGGTGAAATGCTCGCTCGAGTCGCCATAGCTTGAGTTGGCCCAAAACTCGAGCAACGCCCCTCCCAGCGGGGTGGGCTTGAGGGGCAGCCGGCACTGCGAGCCGGGACAGGTGAAGGCCTGGCCATCAAAGACACCCTCCAGGCTGGTGATCCGCTCGTTGGGCAACGGTTCTTCGCCGCTGATCACCAGGGCTGGCAGGCTGGTGCACAGGTTTTCTGGCGGTTTGGGTGTGCAGCCATCCAGGTTGATCCAGGCGTTGGCAGCCGGCAGGTCGATTAACAGGTCGCGTTGGGCAGGGCGGGTGGAGACCAGGTGCAGATACAGGCCATCACAGCGGCCGACATTTTCTCCGATGTTGGCAGCCTGTTTGCAAGGCGGTGTGTTCAGCCATTGAGTGTAATTGGTTTGTCCGCAGTATTTGAGCACTTCGGGCCCGGTTGGCAGGCCAGCGTGGTCGGTCAAGATCCGGCACAAGATCTGGTTGTCCACCCAGCGCAGCAACCACCATTCATGCTCGGTGTAAGAGACGACGATCTTGGTCTGGCGCGTAGAATCCTGTGCTGTCACCGGCAGCCCTGGGGGGGCGAGAATCGCGAACAACAATACGCCAACCAGCGCAATCAGAATGATTTTTCGCGCCATCTCTTACCTAAGTTATCATGTTCAATTCAACCTGTCAATCATCATTTAGAAGTATCGCTCGTTTTTCGCTTCTGAAGAGGCGTGTTATACTGAGGGCGAGTTGCTTTTGGTTAGTTTGGATCACGGTCGTTGCTTGCCCAGTTTTTTTCTTACCAGGAAGAGGTGATGTATGCCCCCAACGCTTTATCTGATCGATGGTCATGCCCTGGCATACCGGACGTTTTTTGCGATTACGCGCGGCTCGACGGGTGGCTTCGTAACCCGCAGCGGCGAGCCCACGGCCGGAGTCTTCGGGTTCACCAGTGTTTTATTGCGCATCTTCGAGCAAGAGCACCCCGATTACCTGGCGGTGGCCTTTGATACCGGGCGAACTTTCCGAGACGACTTATTCGCTGATTATAAAGGCACACGCGCCAAAATGCCAGATGAGCTGCGTACCCAGATCGAGCGCATCCGTCAATTGGTAGATGCCTTCAATATCCCGCGCCTGGAAGTGGAAGGCTACGAAGCCGATGATGTGCTGGGCAGCGTGGCTCGCCAGGTGGCTGCCCAGGGCCTGGGGGTGAAGATTATCACCGGCGACCGAGACCTGCTCCAACTGGTGAATGAGCGGGTGATCGTGACCCTACCTGGTAAAAGCCTGTCCGAATCGAAGGACTACCTGCCCGGCGATGTGTTGGAATTTCTCGGGGTGCGGCCCGACCAGGTGGTGGATTACAAAGCGCTGGTTGGCGACACCTCCGATAATATCCCCGGCGTACCCGGGATCGGTGAAAAGACCGCAATTGGCCTGCTGAAGTCGTATGACAGCCTGGAGGGGATTTACGCCCACCTGGACGAGCTTTCGCCGGCGATCCGCAAGAAGCTGGAGCTGGGACGTGAAAGCGCTGATCTGAGCCGCGAGCTGGCCCGGATCGTCCTGGATTTGCCCATCCAGCTCGACCTGCAGCAGGCCCGGCCAGAGGCCTTCGATCCAGAGCAGGTGGAAGCGATCTTCCGCGAGCTGGAGTTCCGCTCGCTGATGCCGCGCCTGACCGCGCTCGAGCAGACTTACGGCAAGCGCGGACTGCAAAAGGGCCAGCAGCTTTCGTTGTTTGGCGGCCAGGCATCCGCCAGACCGGCCGCGCTCAGTGTTCGAGAGGTTTCTGGAGAAAGCAAGGCAGGCGGGGCGATCATTGTCGATAACCCGGCTGCACTGCAAGCGTTGGTCGCCCGGCTTGGGCAGGCGCGCCAGATCTCCTTCGATACCGAGACGACCTCCACCGACCAGATGCGCGCCGAGCTGGTTGGTATTTCCCTGGCGGTTGAGCCGGAGCAGGGTTATTACATCCCGGTCGGGCACCGCGAACTGGTTGAAGGCGCCGGCCAACTGCCACTCACTCAGGTGCTGGAGGCGCTGCGCACTCCGCTGACCGATCCTCACCTGCCCAAGGTAGGCCATAATGCGAAATACGATTATGTCGTTCTGGCGCGCTATGGCCTGCGCGTCAGCCCGATCGCCTTTGATACGATGATTGCTGAATGGGTGATCAACCCGGCTTCGCGCAACCTGGGCTTGAAAAACCTGGCCTGGGTGCGCCAGAATATCCAAATGACGCCGATCGAAGAGCTGATCGGGAAGGGGAAAAAGCAGATCAGCATGGCGGAAGTCCCGATCCGGGAAGCCGCTGATTATGCCGCCGCCGACGCCCAGGCAGTGCTGCGCTTGATTCCCGAGCTGGAAGGGGAGCTCGCCAGGTTCCAGGTGGCTGACCTGTTCCGGGAGATCGAGATGCCGCTGGTCACGGTGCTGGCGGAGATGGAAATGGCTGGGATCGGGCTCGACTCGCGTTTCCTGGAACAAATGTCGGTGGATCTCGGCGGCCGGATGGCCCGGCTCGAAGAAGATGTTTACCGCCAGGTTGGCGCGCCGTTCAACTTGAACTCGACCCAACAGCTTTCCGAAGCGCTCTTTACGCGTTTGAGATTGGTCCCGCCTGACCGAACTGCAAAAACTGCCTCGGGTCATTATTCTACTTCGGCGGATGTGCTGGACAGCCTGCGCGGCAAGCACCCGGTAGTGGACTGGGTGCTGGAATATCGCGAGTTTTCGAAGCTCAAATCAACATACCTGGACGCGTT
>JAYRWF010000401.1:0-3401 GCA_041918195.1 Anaerolineales bacterium | reverse complement strand
GCGTCCTACCGCAGCGCCTGGTCCAGGCTGGAATGAAATTCCGATTCCCGGAAATCGAGCCAGCGCTCAAGGACTTGTTCCGATAAACGATCGCCATGCCAGTTTGAGGAGGGGCAAATATGCACCATTGCGGCGGTGAGGGAAAACCATGAAACAAGCACCAAAGTCGATCGCTATCTGGTGGATCCGGCGTGACCTGCGCCTGACGGATAACCAGGCCTTACAGACGGCTCTGCGCGCTGCCGAGCAGATCTTGCCGGTGTTTATCCTGGATCGGCGACTGCTGGATTCGAACTATTCCGGCGAGAAGCGCAGGCAATTCTTGTTCGCCAGCCTGGCGGCGCTTGACCAGTCTTTAAAGCAGCGCGGCAGCCGGCTGATCCTGCGCTGTGGTGATCCAATTGAAGAGCTAACCCGGTTGCTTCAGGAAAGCAAAGCACAGGGGATTTATGCCGAGCCGGATTACAGCCCCTTTGCCCGGCAACGTGATCAAAAAGCAGCTGCGAATTTACCAATCCACTGGGTTGGCAGCCCAAGCTTCCACCCCCCAGGCAGCGTGCTTAAAGCCGATGGAAACCCCTACACGGTGTTTACACCCTTCAGTAAGGCCTGGAAGGCGCTACCGGTTTCGGGCTGGCGCGCGATTGGCCCGATCCCAGAACACATCGATACACCGCCCGAAACAGTATCTTTGCCTTTACCATTCTCAGAACAAATAGATGCACAGTCTGCGATCGCCCTGGCGGAGTTCCCGGCTGGCGAGTCCGCCGCTCAGCGGCGCCTAGTGTTTTTCACCAACGGCGCTAACCCTCCCATTTACCAGTATGCCTCTCAGCGCGACCGGCCAGACCTGGATGGCACCTCGCGACTCTCTCCCTACCTGCGATTTGGGTTGCTCTCAGCCCGCCAGGTAGTCCTGGCAGCCTACCAGGCTATGCAAGCAGCCCCCAATTCTGAAGCCCGGCGAGGAGCTGAGGTCTGGCTGAATGAGTTGATCTGGCGGGAGTTCTACCTGCACATCCTTGACCATTTCCCACACGTAAGGCGACAGAATTTCCGCCTGGAGGGAATCGCCTGGCGAAACGACCCGATCGAGTTCGATGCCTGGAAGCAAGGTTTGACTGGTTATCCGTTTGTGGATGCCGCCATGCGCCAACTGGTCAGCACCGGCTGGATGCATAACCGCCCCCGGATGGTTGTGGCGTCCTTCTTGACTAAAGATCTGTTAATCGATTGGCGCTGGGGTGAGCGCTTTTTCATGCAGCACCTGCTAGATGGCGACCCGGCTTCGAACAATGGCGGCTGGCAGTGGACGGCTGGAACCGGCACAGACGCCGCACCGTACTTCCGGATCTTCAATCCGCTTTCTCAGAGCGTTAAGTTCGATCCGCAGGGAGCATATATCCGCCGCTGGCTGCCTGAGTTAAGGGATGTACCGGTGGAAAAAATTCACCAACCCTGGTTGATGACCCATCAGGAGCAGCTCAGCGCTGGCTGCCAAATTGGTGATGACTACCCGGCCCCAATTATAGAACACGCTCTGGCACGCGAACGCACCTTGCTAGCCTACAGCCAGGCTAAGACTGTACCGATCGAGGACTAATTGGACACTCAGGCCTTCATTTACTTCGAAAACCTAAGCAAAAGTTACCAGGAGGGCGGACAGAACCGCCGCGTCCTGGAAAACGCCCAGGCCTCGATCCAAAAAGGCGAGTTGGTGGCGATCCTGGGGAAAAGTGGCAGCGGAAAGAGCACCCTGTTGAACCTGATCAGCGGGATCGACCTGGCCGACCAGGGAGCAATCTGGTTGGGTGGGCAAAACCTGACCAGACTGGATGAACGCCAAAGAACTCTTTTCCGACGGGCAAATATCGGATTTATATTTCAATTCTTCAACCTGATCCAAACCCTGACCGTGATTGAAAACGTCGCCTTACCAGCAGAAATCAACGGCCTCAGCCCACAAGAAGCCCGCCAGCGGGCAGAACCCTTATTGGCAGAAGTCGGCCTGCTTGACCGATGGAAAACCATCCCAGACCGCCTGTCTGGCGGCGAGCAACAGCGCGTTGCGATCGCCCGGGCACTGATCAACGATCCGCTGCTCGTCCTGGCCGACGAGCCAACCGGCAACCTGGATGAGCAAACCGGCGGTCATGTCCTGGATGTGCTCGACTGCATGACCCGCCAGGCCGGAAAAAATATGATCATGGTCACGCATAGCATGGAGGCGGCTCGGATTGCTGACCGGATTATCCTGCTGCGCGACGGGAAATTAATCCCTTTTGACCAGGACCTTCAATTGCCAGGTCAACCTCCCAATCCAAAATCGTGATAAGATCAATTGTTCTTTTTAATTTCATCTTATTGCGTTGGAGGGCATCATGGTCAAGATAGAGAAGCTCGAGCCAGGCAACCGGCTGCAGGTCAAACGCTTCATCGAAGTCCCCTTTCCGATTTATAAGGGTAACCCGAATTGGGTCCCACCGATCCGGATCGATGTTGCGGCAGCGCTGAATCCCAATAAACACCCCTTTTATGAGCATTCACCGGCTGAGTTTTACCTGGCCAGCCAGGACGGACGGGATGTGGGACGGCTCGGAGTCCTAGAAAACACCCGCTACAACCAATACCACGGTACCAAGCGAGCACAATTTTATTTCTTTGAATGCATCGATGACGAAGGAGTGGCAGCGGGACTGTTTGAGCGAGCTTATGAATGGGCCCTGGCGCGCGGCTTAACCGAAATTATTGGCCCTAAAGGATTTGGCGCTCTGGATGGTTACGGAATATTGGTGGAAGGTTTCGAACATCGCCAGATGATGACGATGATGAACTACAACCCACCCTACATCCCCCGACTGCTCGAAAAGTTTGGCTTTGAGAAAGAAGTTGATTTTGTTTCCTGTTATTTGAACACCAACAGCTTCAAGCTGCCCGAGCGGATTCACAGCATTGCCGAGCGAGTTCTGCAGCGCGGCAACCTGAGCGTGGTACGCTTCCAGACCAAAGCAGATCTCAAGGCTTGGGCAGGCCGGATTGGAAAAGCCTACAACCAGGCCTTTATTAACAACTGGGAATACGCCCCATTGACCGAGCGAGAAATCAAATTTGTCCTGGATAACATCCTGACGATCGCCGATCCACGCCTGATAAAAATCATTGCGCATGACCAGGAAGTGGCCGGCTTTTTGCTCGGTTTTCGCGACGTATCGGAAGCGCTCCAGCGTTCTCAAGGCCGGTTGCTGCCGTTTGGGATTATCGATTTGATGCTTGAAATGCGCCGGACAAAATGGGTCGCGATGAACGGGGCTGGCGTTCTGCCGGAATTCCAGGGGCGCGGCGGGAATGCGTTGATGTACTCGGAAATGGAAAAGACGGTTGAAGAATTCGGTTTTGAGCAT
>JAYRWF010000400.1:0-3810 GCA_041918195.1 Anaerolineales bacterium | reverse complement strand
GACCCGCGCCAATAACAATCGCAGCGTAGTTCGTGCGCTTCATGGGTTAATGATAATTCAAAACCTTGATTTACCCACGCAGCCTGGCGCGCAGCCAACGAAAAGGCGCGCCTAGTAAGTAAACCATCGTCCGGGCGCCGGCGTTGTGCCAAACATTTTTTGCACTCGACCACTGCACGCTTGCGTCGACGCAAACTTTTTGAAAGCTGACTTCAGATTGGACACCTAGATCGGTTGCCAGGTTAGACAGCACCGTTTTCCAGATTTTCTCCTGTTGGGCGGCCGAGCCAAAATAGCGATCGAACAGCTCATAGATCGGATCGGAGGATCGCTCAAGCGACTGAACCTGGGCGACTGGAGTCCCTGTCTCATCATCGGTCACACTGAAAGTATTCCATCCTGAAACCGGGAATCCTTCCGGAGTCATCACCGTGAATTGCTGGTCATCGGCGTACAGGACGGTAACCCCACTGCTGACCGGCAGGATGCTTGGAGACCCAGGGAAAGCGGGTACTTTTGCTGAGATGAACAAGACGTCGTTGGGTTTTATCCCGGTCATAGGCGGATAGAAATGGTTCTCAGGCGGCTGGAATTCTGCAAATTTTGCCTTCCAGATTTGCATGATTTGCGGAGATGTTTTTCCGCTGCCCACCAGGCGCACCTGATAGGTCTTTTGCCATAGCCGTCCAAAGCCTTGCAGTGCGCCAGAGCGCTTCCGCCCTTCGACGTTAATGTTGGTCGCCCCCGGGGGGACCTCTTCGACCTGGATGGTCGGGGTGGCCTTCGCCCAACCCGCTGAGGCCTGTCCACCCGAAACCTGCTGCTCTGATTCGCTCATACGTTCCTCCACACAATACCTGTAAATATTTTATCGACTCACTAGACCTTAGCCAGGCAAAACCGGTTTAGCTCGCCAGGCTGGCCAAGACGGCTGCTTCCGAGGCGAAAATCGCAATAGCCTCGTTCAAGCGGGTCAACTCAAAAATCTGCTGGTAATGCTCACCCAATCCATAAGCCAGCAAGCGCTGCTTTTGGCGCTGGGTGCGGATCAACAGGGTAACCAGCAAACCGATTCCCGAGCTGTTCATGAACTCTAACCCACTGAAATTCAAAACTACTGCCTTGGCTCCACTGGCCGTAACCTGGTTATAGGCTTCCATCATGTCGGCCTCGGCAAAAGCGTTGATTTCGCCAGAAATATCTAAAACCCCAACCTGAAGTTCTGGCATCCGGACAGAGATATTAATCTTGCTCTGAGTCATTGAATCCTCTCCTTAACTAATGTAAATTTAGCATCCGTCAGATTCCGGCTTCATCCGTGAATATTTGCATAAAGTCCGCCAAACGGGTGATCCGAAAAACTTCAAGGTAATGGTCGCTCAAACCAATTACACCCAAGGTGCGGTGGTCTTTGCGCGCCCTGGCCAGCAGCCCGACAATCAGAGCGATTCCGGTGCTATTGATATAAGTAACTGACTTGAAATTCAACACAATCATAACGTTCTGTAAGCCGAGTAGACCTTCTGCTTCCTGGTAGGCAGCATTCAAATCAGCCTCGGCGGAAGCATTAATCTCACCTGCCAGGTCGATTCGCGCACCCTGGCTATCAATTTGAACGCTGGCTTGAAATGGTTCAGCTTTCATGGTCACCTTCCTGTATCTGAGGTCCCGGATTGACCGGAGGTGCAGTCGAAAATCAACTCAACGGTGTGTGTATTCTCATTGCTGGTATCATGCATTTCATCTACCATGCTCCGGATCAGAAACAAACCCCATCCACGCGGTGATTGAAGCCCTGCGAGTTTGGCTTCCAAATCCGGTTGCGCCCAACCAGTGACTGGAACGCCGCCACCGCGATCGGTAATTAAGATCGAGAAAACTTGGGAGGATTTGCGCACACAGATAACAGCGGGGATCTCTTCATTAAATTTATTACCGTGCTCAATAGCATTCAAGGCAGCTTCTGCAACCGCAGTTTTGAGCTTTTCCAGCCGGGCAGATGGAAAACCCGCCTGCACGACGACTTCTGCTACGCGTTCCATCGCCACCCGCTCGTTGCCTGACACGCTGGGCAGGCTGAACTGGGCCAGGACCTCGAACTCAAGGTTGGGAATGGGGGCTGGCTCCAGCATCCGGCGGATCATCACAAAGGTAATGTCATCCTCTTGCTCCCAGGTTGGCCCGGTGAAAAGGTTTAACTCGTCCATCAAAGTTTGGATGTGATTCGAACAAGAGTTACCCGAGTCGTGCGAACTTTCATGGATCAGGCTACGTAGACGGGGGAATCCAAACATCTCGCCAGCCGGATTATGCGCCTCCACCAGTCCATCACTGTACAACAATAAGCTCTCGCCTGGAGATAGCCAGGTTTCTTTCTCTTCATAGGTCATCCCTGGCAGCAGCCCAAGCGGCATTCCCGTTGCCCGCAGCTCGGCTTCTCCATTCTGAGAGCATTTTTCTGGCAAGTTATGCCCGGCGTTGGCATAGACCAGGTGACCACTAGCCGGATCAAGGAGCACATACAAACAAGTAATAAAGGTATTCTTGGGGATATCCGGGCAGACCTGGTTGTTGGTCCTCTCTAACACTTCGCCGGGATTGATGTAACGTTCGGCTACCGAGCGTAAGATGGAACGGGTGGTCGCCATCACGAGTGCAGCAGGAACGCCTTTACCAGTCACATCGGCGATGATGATTCCGTACCGACCATCTGGGAATTCCAGGAAATCGTAGAAATCGCCACTCACCTCGCGAGCCGGCTGCCAGAGCGCATCCAACTGCCAATGGTCAATCTGTGGCAATTCGTCCGGAAGCAACGTTTGCTGGATTACGCGAGCGACGCGCAACTCCTGTTCGATCCGCTCTCGCTCGCGCGCCTCGGCTTGTTGCTGGCGGACAAGTTGGGCTACACGCAAGGCCGGGGCGGCCTGTGTGGCCAGGGTATTCAGCAGGCGAAAGTCGTCGCTGGAATAATCCTGCTCACTCATGCGCGGGCCGAGATTTAGCAGACCAATTAATTCCCCCTGGCTGACCAATGGGACTACCAGGCGAATGCCGACATTCTTGAGAAACTCCAGCGTGGGGGATTCAAGTTCTAACTTATCCAGCACCACCACGCCGGCGGCCTTCACCAGGTAAGGCAGGAGGGGATCATTCGGAGCGAATTCATACTCCATACGCATCGCGCCTTTCCCACTCAGTCAGCGGCTGGTCCAATGCCCTCCAGAGTGGAGCAAGTGGCAGCACACCCAGTTGACGAACAATTGTCCGGGCTGCCAGGCCGATAATCGCAGTGAACGTCGGGTAGGCAATCTGTAAATCGGCCAGTTGCTCGACCCAAATATCCGCCGCCATCCCAGCCGCCACGACATGCACAATTTCAAGCGCCTGCTCGCCGACTACATGTGCGCCAAGAATACGGTGCGTTTCTTTTGATACGATCAGCTTGCAAGCTCCGAGCATCCGGTCATCGATCAATGCCCGGTCCATGGCCGCATAAGGCACGACCGCGACAACAATATCCTCTTTTGCGCGTGCCTGGGTTTCCGTCAGACCTACGCTGGCATATTCTGGATCAGTAAATCCACCATGAGGAACAATTGTGTGTTCTTGCCGGGCGCCGATGCCCAGGACAGCATTCTCGGCCGCCGCCAGGGCTTCATATCCGGCGCTCTGGACCAGCATCATCCGGCCGGTAATATCCCCCGCAGCAAAAATATGCGCCGCGCTGGTTTGGAGGTAATCGTTGACCAGGACGTAATTCCGGCCGGTTTCAACCCCAGCTGCCGGCAGGTTGAGAGAATCCAGGTT
>JAYRWF010000399.1:0-2081 GCA_041918195.1 Anaerolineales bacterium | reverse complement strand
GCGGGTCGTGATTACCGGTGTAGGTGCGATTTCCCCACTCGGGTTTTCAGCTAAGCAATCCTGGCAGGCAGCCCTGGAAGGCGTTTCAGGAGTCGGTCCGATCACATTGTTTGATGCGCGCGATTACCTGGTTCAAATTGCCTGTGAAGTTAAAAACTTTATCCCGGAAGAATTCATGCCAGCCAAGGAGGCTCGTCGGCGGGATCGCTTCGAACAGTTTGCAGCGGTTGCCGTGCGCGAAGCTCTGCTCCAATCTGGCCTGAGCAGTACGGACAGCCAGCCGGAGCGGATTGGGGTGGTGATTAGCTCTGCCATTGGCGGTATTACTTCCCTGCAAGATAATATCCCCCTGATCAAGGAAGAAGGCCCGCGAAAAGTCAGCCCATTTGTCATACCAATGTTGATGTCCAACGGCGCAGCCGGGATGGCTTCGATCGATTATGGGTTTCGCGGACCGAGCTTCTCGGTCGCCTCAGCCTGCGCTTCGGGCGCGGATGGAATCGGCGCTGCCTGGATGATGATCCGCAACGGCTCGCTCGATGCCGCGATAGCGGGGGGCAGCGAAGCAACGATTACGCCGATTGGTGTGGCTTCTTTCGACCGGGTCGGCGCGACTTCCCGCCGCAGGATGGATTCACCCACGCCTCAACCCTTCGATCGTGATCGGGATGGATTGGTCATGGGCGAAGGCGCGGCAGCACTGGTCCTGGAGAGTGAATCCCATGCCCGCCAACGGGGCGCGGTCATCCTGGCCGAGTTGGCTGGATATGGCTCCACTACTGATGCCTACCACATCACCGCCCCCCAGGAAAACGGATTGGGTGGGGCGCAGGCGATGCGCCAGGCGCTGGCATCCGCTGGTTTGAATTTCGATGCGGTGGACTATATCAATGCTCACGGCACCGCCACGGTCCTGAACGATCTTTCCGAGACCCGGGCAATCAAGGCTGCCTTCGGTTCGCTGGCTTACCAGGTCCCGGTCTCTTCCACCAAATCGATGACCGGGCATATGATGGGCGCGACTGGCGCACTGGAAGCTGTCTTCTGCAGTTTTGCGGTTCAAGAAGACCGGTTACCGCCGACCATTCATTACCACACCCCTGACCCCGAATGCGACCTGGATTACGTCCCGAACCAGGCTCGGGAGAAAACTGTGCGCGTAGCGATGAGCAACTCTTTTGGCTTTGGGGGTCATAATGCCGTGCTGGTTGTGAAAAAGTATGTATAATTAGGCCAATCAGTTCTGTGGTTAATTTTGAGTATAGAACTTAGGGGACGCAAGGGACTCAACCCTGGTTGTGGGTCCCTTGCGCTGCTTGAGTTCGGGAGGAATTCTAGTGAACCCGAATGAACCGGCCGAATTCCAAATCGAGTCGGCGGAAAATTTTATCCAGCGCCTGAAGTTGCCGTTTACGAATGTCCTGCTGCTGCGCCGGGCCTTGACCCATCGCTCTTACTTGAATGAGCACTCTGAAGCTCTGGAAGATAATGAGCGGCTTGAATTCCTTGGCGACGCCGTGCTTGATTTCTTGGTGGGGGAATGGTTGTATCACCACTTCCCGGAAAGCGCTGAAGGCGAGTTGACTCGCCTGCGCTCAGCCTTGGTGCGAACGGAACAGCTGGCAGAATTTGCCCGTCAAATCAACCTGGGCAGCGCTCTACGCCTGGGTCATGGCGAGTCTGAAAGCGGCGGTCACGAACGGCCAGCCTTATTGTGCGGCGCATTTGAAGCCTTGGTCGGGGCATATTATTTGAACCAGGGCTTTGCTGCAGTCCAGGAATTTATGCGGCCCTTTTTGGAACATGCTGTTTCTGCCTTTCTATATGACCGCCGGGACACGGATGCCAAGAGCCTGCTTCAGGAATGGGTCCAGGCGCAAGGATTTCGACCGCCGATTTACCAGACGATCGGTACCAGCGGACCCGAGCACGAGAAGGTTTTTGAAGTGGCCGTCTATATCGATGGAAAAATCTACGCCACCGGTTTCGGACGCAGCAAACAGGGTGCGGCCAAGGCGGCCGCTCGTAACGCGTTGGATTCATTGGGGATTGGGTAAATTATGCCGGTCAGGCTGAACTCT
>JAYRWF010000398.1:0-2848 GCA_041918195.1 Anaerolineales bacterium | reverse complement strand
TAACTTCAGACTGGATTGTGTGGACGCAATGCCCACAGGAAATATTGGGGATGGAATATTTAACGGTATTCATGTTTAAATCTCCTTGGATCAAGTTTTTGCTGCCATCTCGAAGACATCGGCAATTTCTTGCAAGACTCGCTCGCGCTCTTTGGGGTCCTCGCCCCGCACGGCAGTGATCAAGCAGGAGTTCAAATGCTCTTCGAGGATGATAGCGTTAATTTTGTTCAGGGCCGCCTGGACGGCCTGGATCTGGCGGATCACATCGATGCAATAAGCATCTTCTTCCAACATCCGCTGGATTCCGCGGATGTGGCCTTCAACCGTGCGGAGGCGCGCTGAGGCGCTGACATGGCTCATGACTGGCACCTTCTTTCATACCCCCCCCACCGGGGGGAGGGTATGAAAATTATACACTTTTGATCTGATTTGTCAAGTGACAGAACTAGGGTAAAGCTGCTTCGAAAGCTGCCCGCAAGTCGGCTTCGCTTACGTACCCCAGCCACTGCTCCAGGATAGCCCCCCGGCCATCTAACAAGAAGATATGCGGCTGGACACGGTAGCCCAATTGTTTCTTAAAAGTACTGTTGGCAGGATTATCGATATCCAGGTAAACGAAATTCATTCGGTCAACATACTCAGCTTCGAGCCCATGCACGATGGGCGCCATTGATTTGCAAGTCCCTCACCAAAAAGCGAAAAACTCAACCAGTTGAATCCGCCCAGAGGCCAGGCGGACCGAGGCAGGATCCGAAGCATGCAACTCTTTCTGGATGTCCCGGGTCGGTTGGACCCGGGCTGTCGGAACTACTGGTGCCTGGGTTGGCTGGATTGGTCCCGGATACGGATTAAGGCTTACCGGGCCTGGATAGGGGTAGGGGCTGCCAGGCGCCGGGTAAGAACCTGGGGCAGATGCATCCCCCGTGAGCTGCAGGTTGGCATCCTGGCCCGGAATTGGGTACGCCAGTAACGGTAGAGTAGGCAAAACAGCGGGATCACCCGGAGCTGGATAAGCGCTTGGTTCAGGCGGGAGGGTTGGAATAATTTCTTGGGTTGGGGTCGCAGCGGCAGCGGTTTGCTGCAGTGGCGTGGGCGAAGCAGCCGGGGCATTGGAACAGGCAACCAGGCCCAGCAAGGCGGCCAGGGCGATCAGCATAGCCGGCAGAATAAATTTTCGATTCATGAGTGATCTTCCATTCTGATCTACTGATTCATCAATAAGCCTTAAAGGTACTGAAAAAATCTTACCAAATAAGGATGAAATGTCAAGTTAACCCTTTTTAAGCAGGATTATCTTTCTGATACAATTACCACGATGGTTAGTAAACGACATTTCCCTGACCTGCTGCTGGGCGGCCTGGTATTATTCTTGGGAATAATCTGGATCGGAGTGAGCAAGGCTGACGCGCTGGAGGTGACTAGCGGTGGCATTCCTGCTCCCCGCCAGGGCTTCCTGGCGCCTGATTTCGAGCTTCCCAAAGCCAACGGCGAAAACGTGCGCATCAGCGGGCTGCGCGGCAAACCGGTGATGATAAATGTTTGGGCAAGTTGGTGTGGGCCATGCCGGGCGGAAATGCCAGCTATGCAGCGAGTTTATGAGGCCTATCAATCTGAGGGCCTGGAAATTCTGGCGGTTAATTCGACCTCCCAGGATACCCGCCAGGACGCCCTCGCATTTGCCGAGAGCCTGGGGTTGAGATTCCCGATTTTGTTCGACGATGAAGGGCGGGTCGCCCGGCTTTACCAGGTCACCGCCTTGCCAACCACCTTTTTCATTGATTCTCAAGGCATTATTCAGGATGTGGTGATCGGGGGGCCAATGGCCGAAGCGCTGCTGCGCGTCCGGGTAGAGCAATTACTCTCCGCCCTAACTGAGACAGGAAAATAGAAACGAAATGCTGCCTTTTTTACAGATCGGCCCCCTGGCGCTGCCTCTTCCAGGCTTGTTGATCCTGGCGGGCATTTGGCTTGGCCTGAGTCTGGCGGAAGCTAACGCCCACCGCTGGGGAATGAAGAGCAGCGACCTGTATAACTTGAGTTACCTGAGCCTGATTTCTGGCCTGCTGGGTGCTCGCCTGGGCATGGCGCTGCGCTTTCCGGAGGCATTCCAGGCCAACCCCGCCAGCTTGCTTTCGCTCAACCCCGATCTGTTGGATAGTACCGCGGGGGTCTTGACTGCAATCCTGGCCGGCCTGGTATTCGGTCAGCGTAAACACCTGGCTTTCTGGTCAACCCTGGACGCATTGACCCCGGCGCTGGCCGTCTTAATGACCGCCATAGGGCTTTCACACCTGGCGGCTGGGTCAGCTTTTGGGGCACCAAGCGACCTCCCCTGGGCGATCGAACTGTGGGGAGCGGCCCGCCACCCCAGCCAGGTGTATGAGTCGCTGGCGGCTGGGATGATCTTACTCCTGGCCTGGCCAGGACGCAACTGGCTTGCCAGCCCAACGCCTGGGGTATACTTTCTGCGTTTTGCCAGCCTGAGCGCAGCCGCTCGCCTGTACCTGGAAGCCTTTCGCGGGGACAGCCAGTTAATTTTGGGCGGGCTGCGCAGCGCCCAGGTCGCCGCCTGGCTGATTCTAGCCGGCTGCCTGGCAGGGCTTTTCTACCTGCGGAAAATACCCGCTCAAGCAGAACCAAGCAAATAGGAGAACTCGATGGAAGAATTAGGTTTCGAAGTAACCCTGGACCTGGACTACGACCAGGCTATTGAGAAAGTAGCCGCAGCGTTGAAAGCGGAAGGATTTGGGATCTTGACCAGGATTGACGTCCGAGCAACGATGAAAGAGAAGCTAGGTGAAGAATTCCGGCCCTACGCCATCCTGGGCGCTTGCAACCCACCCCTGGC
>JAYRWF010000397.1:0-2214 GCA_041918195.1 Anaerolineales bacterium | reverse complement strand
TCAGACATAGCGCGGCCGGCCTTCCTGAACATTCCACCAGCATGCCAGGCGATGGCCCGGCAAAATCTCAACCAGAGGAGGATTTTCTACACAGCGCTCAAACACATACGGGCAGCGCGGTGCAAACGGGCAACCGACCGGCTTTTCCAAAAGCAGCGGTGGCAAGCCCGGGATGTCGCTCAGGCGTTGGCGTTCCTGGCTATCCAGGCGCGGCAGGCTGTTCAACAAACCGAGGGTGTAGGGATGGTTAGGGTTGGCATATAACTCTTTAACCAGAGCTTCTTCGATGATGTAACCGGCGTACATCACGATCACGCGATGCGCCAGCCCGGCGACAATCCCCAGGTCGTGGGTGATCCAGATCACCGACATGCCCAGCTCATCACGCAAGCGCTTGACCAGTTCAACAATCTGGGCCTGGATGGTGACATCCAGGGCGGTGGTTGGTTCATCGGCTATCAATATTTGGGGGTTGCAGGCCAGCGCCATGGCGATCATCACACGCTGGCGCATGCCACCAGAGAACTGGTGCGGATACTGGCCGAGGCGTTTTTCAGCCTCTGGGATGCCAACCAGACGGAGTAGCTCAATTACCCGCTCTTCGGCGTCCTTTTTATTCATCCGCATGTGCAGCATCAGCGGCTCGGCCACCTGCTTACCGATAGTCAGCACCGGGTTGAGCGAGGTCATCGGGTCCTGAAAGACCATCCCGATCTGCGAACCGCGTACATCGCGGATCTCATCCGGCTTCATTTTGACAAGGTCGCTGTCGTGAAACAACGCTTTGCCATTGACAATTTCACCAGGCGGCATGGGGATTAACTGCAGCAAGGAGAGCATGGTTACGCTTTTCCCGCAACCACTTTCACCAACCACCCCCAGGGTCTCTCCTTCTTTTAGATCAAAACTGACACCATTTACTGCATATACTGTTCCGTCCGGCGTTCGAAAACGTGTTTCCAGGTCTTCGACTTTCAAGATGGTTGGGCGCCCATTGCTTGGAGTCATGAATAAAGCTTCTCCTCCATTAGGATAAATTCATCCACAAAAATAATTCCTGTATTATACAACCATTTAAGTATACTCTAATCTTCTCTGGCAAGTTCAATCGAGCGATTCAATTTCACCAAAGCGCATTCGCAAATAGGATTGGTAACGCTGCGGATGCACCCGGCCGGCTGCCACCGCCTGCAGCACGGCGCAGCCCGGCTCGTGGCGGTGAGTGCAGTTGCTGAACTGGCATTGGTGCACCAGGCTGCGCAGCTCGGGGAAATAGCCATCCAGCTCTTCCGGTTCGATATCCCACAATCCCAGCGCCTTCAGGCCAGGGGTATCGGCCACGTAGCCGCCCCTCTCCAGTGTGAACAGCTCGCGCACCACAGTCGTGTGACGGCCTTTGGTGGTCGCCTGGCTGACCTGGCGGGCAGCCAGCCCCAGGCCAGGTTGGATTTGATTCAACAGGCTCGATTTTCCTACACCTGACGGCCCAGCGAACATCGAAAGCCGGCCTTGCAGGCGCTCGCGCACCTCCGGCAAGCCCTGGCCGCGCTGGGTGGAGGTGTACACCAGGCCATAACCCAGGTCTCGGTAGCGATCGAACAGCGCCTGGGCTTCCGCCATCTCCACCAGGTCAAGCTTATTCGCCAGGATCAAAACCGGGATATCCTGTTTCTCGGCCGTCACCAGGAAGCGATCCAGCATCCCCAGGTGCGGGGCTGGCTGAGCGCAGGCAAAGACCAGGACAACCTGGTCCAAATTGGCGATCAAGATTTGCTGATAAGCCCCGCGCGGGTTGGGCGCCAACCGCGAAAAGCAACCCAGGCGCGGCTCAAGCTGCTCGATCACCCCCTGCCCAGGGCGGATCGGAGTAAGCTGCACCCGGTCTCCCAGGGCGACCACATCACCCAGGCGGGGGCCTTTCTTCATCCGGCCACGCAGCTCGCAGACATAGCGCCCGGCCTCGGTTTCCACCGTATAAAAACCTGATTGGGTGCGAACGACCAGCCCGGAAAGCGTGTCTGCCATCTTTATTGAACCTGGGATCCGGGTTAAGGCGCTGGCGTCGTCAGCGCCTCGGGCGGCGGGGTGCGTGTGACATTGTAGGTGGATTCCCAATCGTACAGCTTGCCGGGCAGGCCGCGGAAATACAGTTCAACAATCCGGCGAAAAATTGGGGCGGCGTAATCCGAGCCTTCGCCAGCATATTCAACAATC
>JAYRWF010000396.1:0-1577 GCA_041918195.1 Anaerolineales bacterium | reverse complement strand
TGGTCGGCGTGGCGATGGGTCAGCAGGACGAAATCAAGCCTGCTTAGAGCCTGGCCGAAGTCCAGGGCCGGAATCCCTGGGACGCGCCGACCCAGGGATAATGGGTCCAACGCCCAACGCACACCGGCGGTCCGAAAGAGGTAATTGGCGGAATACATCAACCAGACCCGATCTTCTGGCCCTGGTTGGTTCCATTCAGAGACGATCCTGTTGAACAAGGCCGGGTATCCTGCCGCGGCCTGTTGCCTGCGTTGGTCGGGGCAGATGGTCAGGTGATCAGGCTGATCCGTGGTTGTAGCGGGCATGGATTAAGGCTTCGACATCGGCGAGCGGGCGGTTAAAAGGCCCCAGGTTTTCCATCTTCAGGCTGGTGACGGCTGCGGCCCAAATACCCGCCTGACGAGGCGGCAGCGATAGGCGCATGGCGACATATACGCCGATGCAGGTATCGCCGCGGCCACTGCGCCCATCCAGGCGTTGGGGATAAAAGCCTGCATCAAAATATTCTCCACCCGCGAAGATCAAGACGCCATCCTTATGGGTTAGAACGATCTCCTGCGGGCCCAGGGCAGCATAGAACTGCGCCGCCTTGCGGATGTCGGTTTCACCGGTCAGGAACTCAGCTTCCACTGCGTCGCTCTTGACGATATCAACAAAGGCTAGCGTGGCTGCCATCTCTTCCCACGGCTCATACTTGAGCTCCTGCCCGCGCAGTACCCGGACGAAGCCTTGCATGTCCGCTGCGACCCGGACGCCTTTCTCTTTTAATATCTGGATGACATCCAGGCCGACTTCGCCGCGTAGGCTGGAGCCGATCACGGCAGCTTTGGCCTGCAGGTTCTCGACCTGATGGCTGGTAATCGAGCCGGCCGTAGCCGCCACAGACAGGCTGCGGATGTCGGGATTTAGGGTGGGGTATTCTAGCTTCATCAAGGTCGACTGTGGTGTGTAGAGTGGGAAGCAGGTCACTCCTGCTTGTTCAAGTTTTTCAATCACGCGCTGATCTACCTGGGCCAGGCGGGTAACCACGGCAGTTTTCAAGCCAAGCCGAGCGGTGGCATGGGCAGCATAATTTACCGCCCCGCCATCGACGTATTTCACGCCTGCCGGGGAGATGATCGTGTCTTTGGTGTAATTACCGATGCAAAGCAGGTCATAAGCGAGAGAAATTGACATAAAACCCTTTCAAAAAATGGCTAAGGAATCCAGCGTGTGATGAGCCAATAGATGCCGGCTGCGACCAGAGCAGTGGCAGGGATGGTCAGCAGCCAGGCGGTGGCGATTTCCTGTGCTACGCCCCAGCGGACTTTGTTCACCCGTTCGGCGGCGCCGACGCCCATGATCGACGAGCTGACCACCTGGGTTGTGCTAACTGGACCACCTACCAGCGAAGCGCCCAGGATAACCGTCGCGGAGGCCAACTGCGAGGCAAAGCCATCCACTGGACGGATTTTGTAAAATTTTCCACCCAGGGTACGGATCAGCTTCCAACCACCCATCGCCGTTCCCAGGGCGATCATACTGGCGCAGAGCAGGATGACCCATTTGGGGACCACGAAGGAAGTAGAATAGCCGCT
>JAYRWF010000395.1:0-4596 GCA_041918195.1 Anaerolineales bacterium | reverse complement strand
CTGATTGGGTGGTTTCCTGGTAAGCCGCCAGGGTGTCCTGGGTTTCCTGCAGGTTGTTTTTTACTTCTCCGATATCATCCGCCATGGCATTGATGCCATCTTTGACCCCCTGGAGGCTGTTGCGGGTGTTGGTCAGATTGTCGGAAATGCCCTGGAAGGTATCATCGAGCTGGTTGATCCCCTCGGCGACCTGGCTAAGGCCTTGATCCAGGGGGGTGGTCGGGTTATAGCCCTGGTCGCTCAGCCAGTCACCAATCAGGGGCAGGCTGGTGACTTTGCGCAGCGCGTCGTCGATCACCTTGGCGCCTTGCTGGGCGGTTTCCATGGATGTACGCAGGCCATCAATTGCCTTGGGCAGGTTTTCGGCGCTGATATCGGCTAAGGAGTCAATAAATGGCGATGCCCCGTCAACTACCCCGGCAGTTTTCTGGACGGTACCCTGGAGCGTGTCCAGGCTGGCGACAATCGCAGCAAGCGATTCCTGGCTGACGGCCAGCCCTTTGGTGGTCACTTCCAGGGTCAGGGTAAGCATATCAACCTGGCTGACCACGGCCTCGGTCAGCTTTGGGCGGATGATCCAGGTGGCTGCCAGGCTGCTCAGGCTGAGCAACCAGCCCAAGATGGCAGCTGAGATCAGCAGGATGCCAATCGTGCGCCCGGTTTTTGGATTCATGACGTTTCAAGCCTCCAGGAATTGTTATAATCGAACCGACTGACGGCAGCGGATAGATTTGACTGGCTCAACGACGAAGGTATTTATATTGTAATTGGATTTCGAAGGGTTGAATGAAGCTTTATTCGGATAATTTTGCAAGATTTTCGACAGGATAAGAGCGAGGGAGCATGCATCTATTGGTGACGAATGATGATGGGGTCGCTGCGCCGGGACTGCTGGCGCTGGCTGAAGCACTGGAAGGACTGGGTAAAGTCAGTATCCTGGCGCCGGATCGCAACTGGTCAGCTTCTGGGCATGTCAAGACGCTGCACCGCCCCCTGCGGGTGAAGGAGGTTGAGCTAGCCGACGGCAGGATGGCGCTGGCTTCGGATGGTGCGCCGTCTGATTGCGTGGCGTTGGCGCTTTTGGGGCTACTTGATGAGCCGATTGATCTGGTGGTGTCCGGAATTAATCCACTTGCCAACCTGGGCCACGACGTTACTTATTCCGGTACGGTCACAGCGGCGATGGAGGCGGTTATTTTTGGCGTACCAGGGGTGGCAATTTCGCTTGATTCGGCTGAAAATCACAAGGGTCGACTGGATTTCTCGGCTGCCGGGCGGGTCGCCAGACAGGTGGTCAGCGTGCTGATCAAACACGGGCTGCCCAAAAAGACCCTGCTGAATGTGAATGTGCCTTACCTGCCATTTGATAAGATCAACGGGATGCGGATCACCCGCCAGGGGCTGCGAGTTTATCGCGACAGCCTGGTGCGCCGTTTGGACCCGCGCGGCCGGCCATATTACTGGATCGGCGGCGAAGCGCCAACCGGGATTGCGGCGCCGGGCACCGACTTCGGCGCCCTGGCGGAAGGCGCAGTTTCAATCAACCCGTTGCGCCTGGATTTAACCGACGAGACGAACCTGCCCGAGTTCAAGGATTGGGATTGGTTGTGAAATTCGCCCCTTGACAGGTTGAAGAATCGGCGTAAAATCGTGCGGAATGGCACGCCATAAAATATACCTTCCACAAAATGATCGCCCCGGAGCTTATCGCTCCCATGGGCGATTTGTTTTTACCAGTCTTCCAAAATAGAGCCCGAGCGGCTCTATTTTTTTGCCTGCGAGATGGAGATAGATAAGGGCGCGATGATTAAACTACCCGGCTTGATTGACCCACATGTGCATGTGCGCGAACCAGGTGCTACTCATAAGGAGGACTGGGATACGGCTACGTCTGCCGCCCTGGCTGGCGGGTTCACCGCAATCCTGGCGATGCCCAACACCCGCCCTCCGGTGACGGACGCCAGCAGCCTGGCTCTGGCGCTGGATGCGGCGCGCGCCAGGGCGCGCTGCGATTATGCCCAGTTCCTGGGCGCCGGTCCGGAAATCCCGGCGGAGATCGCTCGTCTGGCCGGGCAGGCTGCTGGTCTGAAAATGTACCTGGACCAGACTTATGGCCCGCTGCGCCTGGATGAGATGACCCTCTGGATGGAGCATTTTGCAGCCTGGCCGCAGCATATGCCGGTGGTGGTGCATGCCGAAAGCCGGACGATGGCGGCGGTGCTGTTACTGGCGGCGCTGTATGAGCGCCCGGTTCATGTCGCGCATGTCTCGCTGTGCGAGGAAATCCAGGTCATCCGCAAGGCTAAGGAACGCGGCTTGCCAGTGACTTGCGAGGTTTGTCCACACCACCTGTTCCTGACTGAGGAAGATATACCTGGGCTGGGTCCCGGGCGGGGCGAGGTACGCCCTCGCCTGGCTACGGCGCACGATCGACAGGCGCTGTGGGACAACCTGGAGGTGATCGACTGTTTTGCCACTGACCACGCCCCGCATACCTTGGCCGAGAAGGATGGCGATAACCCGCCGCCTGGCTTCCCAGGCCTGGAAACGGCTCTACCGCTGCTGCTGACGGCTGTACACGAAGACCGGCTAAGCCTGGATGACCTGGTTAACCGGATGTACACCAATCCACAGCGAATATTTAACCTGCCTGAACAACCGGAGACCTGGATTGAAGTTGACCCAGATGAGACCTGGCAAATCCGGGCTGCTGAAACTTTCACGCGCTGCGGATGGACGCCGTTCGATGGTTGGATAGTCCGGGGCCGGGTTAAACAGGTCGTGCTGCGGGGCCAGGCGGTTTTCCAGGATGGCCAGGTCCTGGCTCTGCCAGGCTCAGGCCAGGATTTGAGATTGGTTTGATGAACCACCCGGAGAGGAATTCTCCGGGTGGTTTTTGATGCTAAATACCAAAGGAGAGAAATAATGGCTACGTACGTACCCCCACAAGCTGCACAAAGCCCCCACTTGCCGTTTGGCGACCAGCAGCGCGCGCCCTTTTATGGCAAGGATATCTTGTCCGTCAAGCAATTTTCACATGCCGACCTGGAATATATCTTTGGTGTGGCGCGTGAAATGCGGGAGATGGTGTTGCGGATTGGCACTTTCGATTTGCTGAAAGGAAAAATCCTGGCTAACCTTTTCTATGAACCATCCACGCGCACGTCGTCGTCCTTTACAGCAGCGATGGAGCGGCTGGGAGGCAGCGTGATCCCAATTAACGAGGTGCGCTATTCATCAGTGTCGAAGGGCGAGTCGCTACCAGATACGATTCGCACCCTGGAATGCTATGCCGATGTAATTGTGTTGCGTCATCCGGAAGTGGGGGCGTCGGCGCTGGCGGCTCAGTACGCCCGCAAGCCGGTAATCAACGCCGGCGATGGGGTTGGCGAACATCCTACCCAGGCCTTGCTCGATCTGTTCACGGTTGTCGGCGAATTAGGACAGGCGGATGGGCTAACGGTGACGATGCTGGGCGATTTGAAATACGGGCGGACGGTTCACTCGCTGGCGCGCCTGCTCTCTTTGTATAACGTTCGCTTGAACTATGTCTCGCCGGAGATTTTGCGCATGCCGCCAGAGATTATTGCCGAATTGGACGAGAAAGGCATCCCCCAAGGCGAATATTCCCAACTGGAAGCTGTGCTACCTGAGACCGATGTGCTGTACGTGACGCGCGTCCAGAAGGAGCGGTTTGCGGACCCGGCCGAGTATGAGAGTGTTAAAGGGGCGTTTGTGATCAGCCAGGAAACCATGCAACAGGCTAAAGAGCGAATGATCGTCATGCACCCCCTGCCGCGCGTGGGCGAGATTACAATGGAGGTGGATGAGGATCCGCGCGCTGCCTATTTCCGCCAGATGGAATATGGTCTGTATGTGCGCATGGCTCTGCTGGCGATGGTGTTGGGAAAAGCCTAGGAGGCAGGCATGAGTTTTATTTCCAGTCTGGAAGCACGGGCTCGGCAGGTGGATTCGCTGTTGTGCGTTGGATTAGACCCGCATCCCCAAGACCTGGAGAGGCCGGGTCCCCAGGCGGCCCTGGAAGCTTGTGCGCGCTTGATCGAGGCTACAGCCGACCTGGCGTTGGCGTTTAAGCCGAACGCGGCTTTTTTTGAGGCCTATGGACCAGCCGGCGTCCAGGCTTTAAAAGAAGTAATCGCGATGATTCCAGCAGGCGTACCAGTGATCCTGGATGCCAAGCGGGGTGATATTGCATCGACAGCCGAAGCCTATGCCCGGGCGGCGTTTGAAGCGCTAGGGGCTGATGCGGTGACGCTCAACCCGTACCTGGGCCAGGATTCGATCGAGCCCTTCCTGCGGGATGCCGATCATGGTGCGTTTCTGTTGTGTAAAACATCCAATCCAGGAGCAGGCGATCTGCAGGACCTGGTTGTGGTTGGCGGAGAAGCGGGTGTTGGCCAGGCTCTGTTTGAGCGAGTGGCGGCGCTGGCAGCGCAGTGGAACCGCCAGGATAACCTGGGCCTGGTCGTCGGGGCGACCTATCCGGAGGCTCTTGAGAGTGTCCGAGCTGCCGCACCGAAATTGTGGATCCTGGCTCCGGGAGTAGGGGCGCAGAGTGGTGATTTACAAGCCGCG
>JAYRWF010000394.1:0-1929 GCA_041918195.1 Anaerolineales bacterium | reverse complement strand
TCTCATCCAACGAGAGAAACGGGCTGAGCTTGAAATAGGCCAGGTTGCCATTTTGATCGACGATAAACGTTTCCGGCACGCCGGTGGTGCGATAGGCCTGCGAAATGCGCGTGCCAAGATCGGGCCCGTTGGGATAGGAGATCTCAAACTTCTCCAGGTAGGCTTTGGCTTTGGGCTCGGTGTCAGTCCAATCAACGCCCAAAAACACCACATCGCCGCGCGGCTGGTAGTAACGCCAGGCCATCTCTAAATCGGTCGCTTCTTGCTCGCAGGGTTTGCACCACGAGGCCCAGAAATTGATCAGCACAACCTTGCCACGCAATTCGGACAGGGTGTAGGTCTCGCCTTCGAAGGATTTCAAGGTGAAATCCGGGACCGGAGCACCAATTTTCTTGGGCGCTTCGCGTTCGCGCGCCCGCACCAATCCCATCCCAACCAGGACAAGCAGCAGGGCGACCGCACCAAAAGCAGCCAACCAACCGAGCGATAAACCAGATTTCTTCTTGGATTCCGAGTTTGAATTTTGAGGATTCGATTCCATAAAACCTGTCTTTGTCTTATTTTCGCGCCTTGAGTTCTTCTTCGAGGCGGTTTATGTAAGGATCGCCAGGCGTTTCAGCCGGCGCTGAGCCCGCCGCTGACTCGAGCGGCGCTCTCCAGGCACGCAGCGCCCGGTAGAGGATGAAAATGCCCAGCAAGATTGCGACTGGTGGAAGAATATAGACCAGCCAGTTCAGGCCACGCGCCGGCGGTTCCGCCAGCACCCGGTCGCCATACTGCTCAACAAAATAAGCTTTGATCTGGTCTTCATTCCAGCCTTCAGAAAGCTTGAGGCGGATCAGCTCGCGCCACTCCGCGCAAGCCTGGGTAGGACAAACATCCAGGGGGATATTTTCGCACACCGGGCAGAACATTTGCTTGGCGATCGCGTTGACTTCATCATCGGTCACCAGGCGCGGCGCTTCTCCCTGGGCAAAAGCCGTACCGGCCAGGCTGGCCAAGACCAGCAGGAGGGAAAAAATCCAAACGATTCTCTTCATCTTCGCTCCGCTCACGCCTGCGCTCCAGCCCGGGTCGAACGCCGGGCGGGTTGGCGGGCTTCTTCCGGATCTTTGTCAGGCCAGGCGGCAATCATTGTACCCAGGATGAAGACAATACCACCCAGCCAGAGCCAGTTCACCAGCGGATTGTGGTATAGCTTGAAAGTCGCCCCAGCGGTCGAGATCGTCTGCCAATCCACCAGCAAGACATAGAAATCATCATCCATCGTGCTGCGCACACCGGGGATGGTCATCGGCTGTTGCGATTCGAAATAATAATCGCGACGTGGGTACAACTCGCCGACCGGCTTGCCATCCTTGGCGACGGCGACCACCGCCCGGGTAACCAGGCGTCCATCCGGGGTCTCGAACTCGTTGAGCTGGTTGAAGGTCATGGTGTAGCGACCGAGGTTGAGCGACTGCCCCATCTGCAGCGTGCCCTGGGTCTCAGTCTGGAAGATTTCAATTCCGATAATCCCGACCGCCATCAGGACGACGCCGAGGTGGATAACATAGCCGCCATAGCGGCGCCGGTTGCGCCCAGCCAGGTTCCAAAGCGCAGCAAAGAAATTTTCGCCCGACCGGCGATGGCGGGCCATGGCGCCGCGCCAGAATTCGTACAGGGTGACCGCGGTGACGAATGCCGCCAGCCAGAAGCCTAGCAAGGCAGCCCACTGACGCACGCCAAGCGCCAGGGCCAACACCGGGACCAGGAGCGTAGCCAGGAAAGGTTTCCAGATCGCTTTTCCAAGGGTCTGGGCGGTCGAATGCCGCCAGGCTGCCAGGGGCGCGATACCCATCAGGAGCAGCAAGCCGGCAAATAGCGGTCCAGTCGCGCGCTCGTAGTACGGCGGGCCAACGGTCACTTTTTGACCGGTTGCCAGCTCAG
>JAYRWF010000393.1:0-3851 GCA_041918195.1 Anaerolineales bacterium | reverse complement strand
GTTTTTTTCTTAGGACCAATTATAACGTCCCTAAGGGGAAGTCAATGATCTGGATCTGCCTGAAATCGCTGAGCGTGGTGAAGATCATTGTGTAGCAGCGGTGACCCTGGCAACCCAGAAGAAGTTGATTTAAAAATACCCGCATAAGCAGGCTGCTCATGTGGGTATTATTGTGGCGAGGGTGAGATTTGAACTCACATCCAAGGGCTTATGAGTCCCCTGCTCCACCATTGAGCTACCTCGCCATTGCGTGAAGCGGCAGAATATTACTATGCTATTTCTATTTTGTCAACGAATCTACCAGAACGATAAATTCAGACAATTTGCAAGCTAGAAATTCCGGCTGACGTGGTAATTGGATAATTCGGCCAGAGCTTCCCGTTCCGGGCAGCTTGGAAATTCGGCCAGGATCGCCAGGGCGCGATCCGTATACTGCTGAGCCTCCTGGTGGGCCTGCTCGATCGCTTCACTGTTTCGAATCGACTCTACCAGGCGATCTACTGCACCAACATTAAATCGGCCGCCATTCAAAACAGTTTCTAAATCCGGGTCGTCAGGATGATTTTCATAATAGTAAAGCGCTGGGAGGGTGATCAATCCCTGGCGCAGGTCGCTTCCAACTGGTTTGCCAACCGTAGTTTGTTCACCAGTGAAGTCGAGGATATCATCAACGATCTGGAACGCCATCCCAACCTGGTAGCCAAATGCCCTGGCCTGGTTGACAACACCATCGTCCGCCGGGCTGAGTAGAGCTGCCGCTCCAGTGGCTAGCTCAAACATCGAGGCAGTTTTTGCAAAAATTCGTTGGTAGTAATTCTCGCGGCTGGCTAACCCGTGGCTGATGAATAACTGGTTGATTTCACCATTAACAATAATCGCCAGGGTCTCAGCGAACAGGCGCATTACATCCAGAGAATCAGTCTCTGCTGCTTGCCGGGCAGCAATTGCAAAGATGAAATCGCCAGTCAGTACGGTTGCCGCCGGCGACCACTGGGCGTTCAGGGTGGCATTTCCGCGGCGCATCAAGGAGCCATCGATCAAGTCATCATGAACCAGTGTTGCAGTGTGGAGCAGCTCAATCGCCGAAGCCAACGTGACGAGGCGGTTCGAATCAGCACCCAGCATCCCACCCATCAAAAGAGAAGTAACTGGCCGAACGCGTTTTCCGCCCGATAACAATAAGTGTTCAATAGCCAGTCCCAATTCAGGGTTATAACGATCAGCAAGAGAACGCATCCGCGTCTCGACCTGGGGGAGAAGATCTTGAACTGGTGTAAAAAAGTTTACCATTGTCAAAGGTTTACTTGCCAATTAAATAACCTTTCCGCGTTGGAAGTTGTGTGTTTAGCCACTACCTCACGGTCCAGGCCTTGAAGCTCTGCTATTTTATCAGCTACCAGACGAACATAGGCGGGTTCGTTTCGTTTTCCTCGATACGGATGTGGGGTCAGAAAGGGCGCATCCGTTTCAATCACGATTCGCTCAAGAGGCAGACCGGTGACTACTTTTTGCAGGTCTTTGGCATTTTGAAAGGTCACCGGCCCGGTAATGCCGATAAAAAGGCCTAGCTCCACGGCCTGCAAGGCTAATTCTATGCTCGAAGCATAAGAGTGTAACACCCCTGGGCGATCAGCTAACGGAGACCCGACTGCCCGCAGGTTGCCTTGCCACTCTTCCAGGATCCCAAGCAGGTCCTGAGTTGCTTGCGGGTCGGTTGGAGAAGAGTCACGGCTATGAATAATGACTGGTAGATTTACCCGGCTGGCGAGGTCAAGTTGGCGGCGGAAGATTTCCTGTTGGAGGGACTTTGGCGCTCGATCCCGATAATAATCCAGGCCGATCTCACCAATTGCCTTTACTTTATCACTGGCAGCCAACTCACAAAGCTCGTCGAATGAATCTTCGTTCCAGGTCAAAGCGCTGTTCGGATGCACGCCGACTGCAGCAAACAGAGAAGGGTACTCCTGAACCAGGAGCAGGATAGCACGGCTGGTTTCCAGGTCGATCGCAGGATTCAAGACCCCACCTACACCGGCAGACTGGGCGCGTTTGAGGGTCTCCGCGCGATCGGCATCAAAAGCCTGAAAATCCAGGTGACAGTGGGTATCAATCAACATAACGTAGGGCTCTGCATTTAATTCAAGATCAAACTGGCAAATTCCTGACCTTCGCCAGTCGAAGGCACGCCAAATAACACAGCCAGGGTTGCAGCCAGGTCGGCATAAGAAGCACGCGTTCCAAGGGAGAAATCCTTTTTGACCGACCCGCCAGCAATCAGTAAAGGCACTCTCTCTCGGGAGTGGTCTGTTGATGGCGTGGTTGGATCATTGCCATGATCAGCGGTGATGAACAAAATATCATTCGGAGACATGGCCTCTAGGATCCGCGGCAGGTTTTGATCGAAAACTTCTAATGCCCTGGCATAGCCCTGGGGATCATTGCGGTGGCCATAGACTGCATCGAAATCGACCAGGTTGGCAAAAACCAGGCCAGGCTGGCGAGTCTTAATGAATTCTATCGTGGCATCTACACCGGCCAGGTTGTTTCCGGTGTGATTCGAATGGGTTAACCCCTGGTGAGCGAAGATGTCTTCAATTTTGCCCACTCCTGCCACCATCCAACCCGCGGATTTTAAGTGATCGAGGATCGTTGAGCGCCAGGGGACGAGGGAAAAATCGCGCCGGTTTTCGGTCCGGGTGAATTTTCCAGGCTGGCCAATAAATGGCCGGGCAATCACTCGCGCGACTGCCATGTCACCCACCAACATCGATCGAGCGGTCTCGCATATTGCATAAAGCTCATCAATCGGGACGATTTCTTCATGCGCTGCAATCTGGAAAACACTATCGCCTGAAGTATAGACAATCAAATCACCAGTGGCAAGCTGGTGCTCACCATACTGAACCAGGATCTCGGTGCCAGATGCTGGGAAGTTACCGATAGTTTTTCGGCCAACCCGGCGCTCAAATTCGGCAATAAACTCAGGTGGAAAGCCGTTCGGAAAGGTCGGGAACGGCACTGGAGAGGAGACGCCAGCCAGTTCCCAGTGGCCAGTGGTTGTATCTTTCCCGGCGGAGACTTCCGTCAAGCGGCCATAAGCGCCAAAACGACTGGGTATTTTTGGGACTCCAGCAAAATCACCCAGGTTTCCCAATCCAAGGCTGGCCAGGTTGGGAAGGTCGACTCCACCGACTGCCTGGGCAAGGTTGCCAAGCGTGTTCGAACCCAAATCGCCAAAAGCCTCAGCGTCTGGGGCATCTCCAATCCCGACACTGTCAAGAACAATAATGATGGCTTGTTGTATTTTTTTCATAGCTCTCCTAATTTTTCGGACGTCCCTGAGAAATTATACCTTTAACCTGCACCCGATCCCAAATCACCTGAGAGCCGGGCCAATATAATCCGAATCAGGTCTACCAATCGTCGCCGGGTTGGATCACCCCGCCATTGGTACAGTTCAATATGTCAATCGATCCATCTCCCACGCCGGAAAATTCCTGGGCGCGGCGGCAGATAGTCCATGCTGCCCGAGCAAGCTCGATCTCGGTCATTCGTTCATCTGCCTCCAGCATCGCCCGAAGGAGTGGTTCTGTACCAGAGTAGCGTAAATTCACCCGTTGCAGACCAGGGTAATCCTCACATAAATGCGATTCCATGTCCGCCAGTCTCACACGATCATAGCGACGGCCTGTGCCAACATATGCAGAGGCGATGATCTGCGGCGTTTTTCCAATACCAGCAGCAAATTGAGACAGAACTGGCAGGCCAGAGTCAAGAAATGCGCGCATAACATACAGAGCCGTTCGAATACCATCGCCAGTCGTGAACTCGTCATTCAAGATATCAATATG
>JAYRWF010000392.1:0-3859 GCA_041918195.1 Anaerolineales bacterium | reverse complement strand
ACGCTGTTCTCGCGCCACGCCAGCGACCCGGTTGGAGCGCGCCTTGAGATAGAAGGTGGACATATTAGCGAGATTTCGGCAGTGGGCGTCCCGACTGGAACGGTGGTCCAGGTAAAGGATTTGTTTTACAACGTACCTGCGCGCCTTAAATTCCTTAAGCACGCGACGACGGAACGACACCAAATCGATCAGCTTGTCACCCGTTATGCACTGGCCTACCCACAAGTACGTTTCAACCTGCAACAGGAAGGGAGGCCGGCTTTACGGACCAGCGGTAACGGCGATCGCCGGGAAGTATTGGCCGCCTTATACGGTACCGAGGTGGCGCGCCAGATGCTGCAGGTGATCTCGGAAGACGAGCAGATCAAAATTACTGGCTTTATCAGCCCAACCTCTCTGACACGCTCGAACCGGCGAGAAATACACTTTTTTGTCAACGGCCGGCCAATCCAAGATGCAACGCTGATAGCTGCCTTACTCAAGGCTTATCACACCCTGCTGATGGTTGGACGATACCCACAAGCGATCCTGTTCCTGGAGGTCGATCCGGAAAGTGTGGATGTAAATGTTCATCCGGCCAAGGCCGAAGTTCGCTTTCGTGAAGCGGAGCGGATATTCAGCGCCGTACAGCGAGCTGTCCGGCGCGCCTTGCTGGCACACACGCCTGTACCAGGGGTTGGCGAGCAACTGCGTTGGTCGCCAACTGCGACGAACGGGCCGGCGGGCGCGGGGTGGGCATCCGGAGCAGAGAGCTCAGGCAATAGATGGCCGACGCAAGCATGGCCTAATCCGAGCACACCTGGTGTGGATACAGGAATTACGACTTCTGGTAGCTTCGACGCACCGCAAAACCAGGCGGTTCAGTCCAGCGGTCAAATCCGCCTGGAAAGCGGCCGGACGCCAATCTTGCGCCTGATCGGGCAGATCGCGAATACGTACCTGGTAGCCGAGGGACCAGACGGGCTTTACCTGATCGACCAGCATGCTGCCCATGAGCGGGTGCTCTTTGAGCGCTATCAATCTGCAACCGGGCAAGCCTTCCCGGCTCAAAGCCTGCTCCAGCCGGCTCTGGTAGAGCTCTCGCCGGCCAGCACACGCCTGATCCAGACTGAACTGCCCCTGCTGGAAGACCTGGGATACCAGGTAGAGCATTTCGGATTGAACACTTTCCTGGTACGGGCAATACCCAACATCCTGTCCGGCAGCGACCCAGCAACAGCTTTACGAGTGCTGGTAGAAGATTTTGAGGAAGATGAAACGCCACTACAGTCTGAAGCTGAAGCACGCCTGGTGGCCCGGATTTGCAAAAGGGCGGCGGTAAAAGCCGGGCAGACGTTGACCCCTGAAGAGCAGCGCAACCTGCTGGATGGCCTGGAAGCATGCAGCTCGCCGAGGACCTGCCCGCATGGCCGGCCAACGATGATTCATCTTTCGGTTGATCTTTTGGAAAAGCAGTTCGGACGGCGCGGCGCTCGCTAAGCGCTATACAGTTCGTCTAAAACTCGCTGGGTAAGCCGAGGGACAATTTGGGCCAGGTCGGCGTGAAAGACCACGTCGGCGCGCACATCCAGATAGGTCTGCGAGGCATTGATGATGATCAAGTGCGCGCCGTTTTCGAGAGCGCGCATTGGCAGCCCGGCAACCGGCAGCACCTCCAGGGATGAACCTGCAACGATCATCAAGTCGCATTTCCGACAGGCCTCCTGGGCTTTGAGCCAGGTCTGGGCAGGGAGTTGTTCCCCAAATAGAACCAGATCCGGTTTTAAAACACTACCGCAGTCAGGACAGCGCGGGATGTTACCATCATCCAGGTAAGATTCGATATAGACTTCTGAAGAAAAGCGCTGGTAGCAACTGACACAGGTCAAGCTCCCCAGACTGCCGTGCACTTCAAGAACATTTTTTGAGCCAGCGCGCTGGTGAAGCCCGTCTATGTTTTGAGTGACAATTGTTTGAATGAAACCAGCTTGCTGCAAGCGGGCTAAACCCAAGTGAGCCGGGTTGGGCTGAGCAGTGTGCAAAGTCCTGGCCAGTGGGCGCATCCAATCAAAAAACCGGTGGGGGTTGTAGCGGAAGGAAAGCTGAGAAGCAACTTCCATTGGATTAGAATGCTCCCACAGACCGCTGTTGGGAGAACGGAAATCCGGAATCCCAGACGGGGTGGAGACGCCAGCGCCGCTCAGGACGACGCCTTTCTTGCTGGCGCGCAAGATGTCGGTGGCGCAGCGCAAGCCAAACTCCAGCCGGTCGAGGGAGTTTTCACTCATGTTACTTCAGTCTAGCATAAAGGGATTGGTTCGGCAAGGGCCGCCAGCCAGGTGAATCGAAATTCGGCTATAATCACTGACAATGGGCGTCAAGAAAAAAACAATGGTTTATCTACCCAATCGGCTGGTTGAACGAGTTCAAGCGAGCCTTGCAGGCGAAGGAGAGATTCGGCCTGGGCAACGCCTGCTGGCAGCAGTTTCGGGAGGCCCTGATAGCCTGTGCCTGTTGGATATCTTAAGCCAATTGGACTATCCACTGGTTGTCGCCCACCTGGATCACCAAATGCGGCCCGAATCAAGCGAAGAGGCCAGCGGCGTGGCGGCGCGAGCCGCGAATTACGGCCTGACCTGCAGCCTGGGCCAGGTAGATGTCCAGGCATTAGCCCGGGAAAGATCGCTTTCAGTTGAGGAAGCAGCCCGCCAGGCGCGTTACGAATTCCTGTTCCAGCAGGCTCAAGCCCAGAATGCCAAGGCGGTGGTGACAGGACATACTGCCGATGACCAGGTGGAGACGGTTTTAATGCACCTGCTGCGCGGAAGCGGGTTGAATGGCTTGAGCGGAATGGCAATCCACAGCCTGCCCAATGCATGGAGTGCGGAAATTCCTCTCATCCGCCCATTGCTGGGCGTCTGGCGGGAAGAAGTGATCGATTATCTGAAAGCGCGCCGGTTGCAGCCCTTCGAAGACTCCACCAACCAGGATCGGCGATATTACCGCAACCGTATTCGCCAGGAACTGCTACCCATTCTGGAGGATTTCACCCCCGGGATCCGTAAACGGGTCTGGCAAATGGCACAGCTAATCGGCGAAGAGCGCCAACTGCTTGAGCCGCTTTTGGAAGCTGCCTGGCAAGACGGGCTGGCCATCAGTGGGCAGGGCTGGCTGGCTTTTCATCTCTCAGCGCTTCGAGCACAGCCACCCGCCATCCAGAGGCGGTTGATTCGCCAGGCGGGATACCTGCTCAGTCCGGGCAGGCGGGATATCGATTTTGCTGAACTGGCGCGCGCCAGCCAGTTCCTGGCTCAACCTTCTCGTAGCGCTCAAGCTGACTGGACCGCCAACCTGCGACTGAAAATTGATCAGGAGTTGCTATATATTGCCCATTGGCAGGCCGAACTACCCGGGGAGCAAGAGAGGTTTCTCCCACAGGTCACCTGGGCAGGGGCAGTAGAGCTACCCGTTCCGGGCTACGTCCATCTATCCAACGGCTGGCAGATCAGCGCCACAATCAGTTCCGATATCCTGGAGGCCAAAGATCTGGCGCTGAACAATCGTGATCCAGGCCTGGCCTGGATCGATCCCAACAAGGTCACAGAACAATTACAGGTGCGCTCGCGTCGCCCGGGCGATCAGATCCAGCCGCTTGGTTTGGCCGGCAAACATACCAAACTATCGGATTTAATGATCAACCGTAAGCTGCCGCGGCAGGCACGGGCCGGCTGGCCCCTGGTGACCTGCGGGGACCAGATCGTGTGGGTGCCCGGGTTGCAGCAGGGCGATTCTTTCTGCTTGAGCAGCGAAAGCCAGGCAGCGGTTTTATTAAAGATCTACCATCCTGACCTTTTTTTCGGACGGGAACTTAAGTAAAGTT
>JAYRWF010000391.1:0-6033 GCA_041918195.1 Anaerolineales bacterium | reverse complement strand
TCTGAGGCCCGCTCAAGCAGCGGCGCGCTGAATCGCTCCAGGGCGCGGCTGCCTACATCCGCTCGCCCGCGTAGCCAGCGCACAATCGGGAATAGCTGACCCGGGGTATAGAACGGATTGACCAACACCAGGGCGCGCAACCGGCCAGGGTAATCCAGGCTGTATTGCAAGCACAAATAGCCGCCCAGGGAGTGTCCAATCAACACCGGTCGGTCCGGCAAGGCCAGCGACTGAATCCAATCCACCAACGCCTGGTAAATGTTCTGGACGTGGTAGCTTTCTGGTCGTTGTGGCTTGTAACTTTCCCCATGCCCCGGCAAGTCGGGGGCATAGACCCGGTAACCAGCCGCTGCCAGGTCAGGAATCAAAGCCGACCAGCCCAGAGACGAAGCGCCGATCCCGTGGAGCAGGATCACCGGCGGTCCATCGCCTTGAACAACCCAATGGATTGGCTGGTCGCTCGTATTAAGCGCCATCAGTTGTTTCCTTATCATCAACCATCTTCCCCAGGCTGGAATCATATTTTTGCTCCAGCCGGCGGGCTAATTCTTGGCGCAACACTTTACCAATAAAGGAACGCGGAAATTCATCGACGAAAATCACCATCTTCGGAGCCAGCTCAGGTGGCAGTCGCCGCCGACAGTAAGCCAGCACAGCCTCCGCGGTTGGTCGATCTGGACCCGGGATCACAAAAGCCACCGGCTGGCCAGCCAGTGCAGTTACCGCCGCCTCTTTCACCTGGGGAATCTCATACAGTACTTCCTCCACTGCCCGCGGCGAGGCTGGCCAGTCAGGACGATTCGGATACCACATTTCGTCTTTGCGAGCAATAATTCGGAAGTAGCCATCGCTATCCATCTGGGCTACATCACCGGTCAGCAGCCAGCCATCACCCAAGAGTACCCGGCTGGTAGTCTTCGGATCACGCCAGTAGCCAAGCATCACCTGAGGGCCACGCACTGCCAGCTCGCCAATTTGCCCGGTAGCAACGCTCCGCTTGCCTGAACGCAGGTCAACCAGGCGGGCTTCGGTAGACGGCACCGGCAGGCCGATTGTGCCCGGTTTCTGCAAGCCACCCAGTGGATTAATATGCGTGATTGGCGAAGCTTCGCTCAACCCATAGCCTTCGGTCAAGTGAGCCTGGGTCAGCTTCTCGTATGCCTCTAGCACTTCCAGGGGTAACGGCGCCGATCCACTGATCGTCGTCCGGATCGCTGCCAGCCCATACTTACGCACCCCGGGCACGTTCATCAATTGGATGAAGATCTGCGGGACGCCTGGGAAAATGGTCGGCTGGTAACGCTGGATGGTCTCCAGTAATTCCTCTGAGCTCGGCTCGGCCTCAAGTAAAATCGTCGCGCCCAGCGCAATCGGCGTATTGAGTCCAGCAGTTAACCCATAACAGTGCGCCAAAGGCACGACGCTAACCACCCGTTCTGCCCCCTCGCCCGCTTCGGGCATCCAATGCCGGGTTTGCAAAACATTGGAGAACAGGTTGCGGTGCGACAACATGACCCCTTTTGGTCGGGCGAAAGTCCCCCCGGTGTAGGTGATCACTGCCAGGTCGCCTGGCCCGACTTCGACCTCGGGCGCTTCGCTGCTTTGTTGGCGGAGCCACTCTCGGTAGACGTGGATCGTCGCGTCGATCGGAATATCCAGCAGATGGCGTTTATGTTGGGCCGGAGAGAGCCGCAAGCGCAGGCGTTGCGAACGCGACAAATAATCACCAATATGGGTGAAGATCACATGTTGCAGTTCGCCACTGCTGCCCGGCCCATACTCAGTCCGGATTTGCTGGATCAACTCATCGTACTGGGTCAGGGTAACCAGGATGCGCGCCCCCGAATCGCGGATTACCTCAACCAGCTCGTTAGGGCTGGCACCTGGTCGCGCAAACACCACGCAGCCGCCAGCCTGCAGCGCGCCAAAGAAACTGACCACCATTTGCGGCGTGTTCGGCAGTGCCAGGATCACCCGCTCGCCTTTGCGCAGGTTCAGGCGACGCAAACCATTGGAAAACCGGTTCACTTCCTGCTGCAGCTTGCGGTAAGAAATTGCCTGGCTTTTGAAGATCAAAGCGGACCGGCGCGGGAAGCGCCGCGCAGCCGATTGGAGCAAGCTGTACAGCGCCACGCGCGGCACTGCAATCGTGTAAGGAACCTCTTTATCATAGCGCGCCAACCAGGGGCGTTCTTTGAGCAGAGTTGCCTGCTGAGTCTCTCCTGTCGCCGCCCCACCGTTGATCCAGTCTGGCCGCCCGGCTTCCAGGAAACGGGTGATCGCTCGATTGACCGCCTCTTTGCGCTCCAGCATCACCATGTGTCCGGAGGCGCCCACGTCTATCTCTTCAGAATTGGGGATCAATTGGGCAACCTGATCATAGGCCGGCTTTTCAAATAGCTTGTCATGGTAGCCCCGGATCACCAGAACCGGCATTTTCAATTGCTGGTAGATCTCCTGGCCGTCCCAACCAGCCAGGTTATTCTCATACCAGTTTTTTAACACCGGGGCTGGTGCGTGCACCCAACCACGCAGGAATGGATTGGCGAATCGCAGGGTAGTTTCCGGCAGACGCAGCCCGGCCCGGTAGTAAGGATTCAAGCGGTAGCGAACTGCCGAACCGAGCAGTACCAGGCTTTTGACTCGCTCGGGGTGGCGCGCAGCGAAGGTTGCCGCCAGAGCACCGCCGAAGGAATGCCCCAGCAAAACCACTGGTTGGTTGATTCCTAAAGCATGCAGCAGGATCTCCAGGTCATCCTGGATGTCCCTCATCCGATAGCCATCTGAAGGCCGGTCAGAGAGCCCATGCCCGTGCAAGTCCATCGCAATGACCCGGTTGGCGCGTGAAAAATGATCCAACTGGTACTGCCATTGGGCGGCCCGTCCGCCAAAGCCATGGATAAAGACCATCGTCTCAGCCGCGTATTCCGGCCAGATATCGATTACCGATAAACGTCTTGCCGGTTGAATAGCCACGCGGACTTCCCGGCGGTAGAGCTCAAAATCGATGTTCATCCTGCTCTGCTCAAATTCGATGCTTTAGTTGAAAAATCGCTGGGCGCCAGCGAAACTAGTCCATTTTATCATTGACTGCAGATTCGGCTGGCTCGGACGCGTTTTTGGGATTGCTAAGGAAGCGGAGCGGCGTAAATACCCAGGTGATTACCAACTGGTCGTTCACGCCCCGGAATCTGCTGGTCAATCGGTGAATTCACCTGTATGGCCTGTCCGGCGCTGCCTGCTTTCACCAGTGTGCTGGAGCCGCCGCCATCCAGGTTCATGGCTGTATAAGCCCCCGCTTCGATCAGGATCGCCGCCAGTTCACTTAAGGTAGCGCCCTCGCTATATCCTGGCTGCCGCCCGTCCACCACCACAATAATTAAACGGCGATTATTTTTATCCAGTCCTACTGCGGTACGCGGCTGGCTTTGTTCGGCTGGCGCATCATCAGCCTGGCCGCGTGGGTTATCTTTGCCACCCACAGCCAGTTGGCCTTGTAGCACCAAGATTGGGTTACCGGAAATTGCCTGGTAGATTCGGCCAGGTGGGCTGTTGAAGCGAGCAGTGTTATTCCGGCCCAGGTAAAGCACGGGATGGTTAAGCGGGTTCTGGGCATATACCTGCCCTTGCGAGGCAGCCAGCCCTATTGGCGCGACCAGGTCGCCTGTTTTCGGAAAATAGCTGAATAAATTATTCGAATACCAGGGCTGAAAACCATCGCCGTTCACAGCCACCTGGAGATCGAATTTCTCAAGAAAGCTCGAGGTGGTCATGGCTCGTAACGGTCGCTCCGCCTGGAGATCGCCAGGCGTTACCAACAAGCTGAGCCCTGGCTGCTTGAGGTCAACCGACAAAATATGAATCACCATCGGACGTGGGTTTTGGCGCGCTTGGCGCTGGTATTCAACACCTTGAAAAAGGCTTTTTGTAACCGGCGCGGGTTGTGGACGGATAAACTGCCACGTCAAAAAGCTGATTGGCAGGAGAATGCCAACCAGCAGTAAAACAAGCAGGATTCGGGATTGCTTCCGAAGGAGGTTTATAAGGTGAACTCTTGTTCCCCAGCGCGCATAGCGCAAAAAGCAGCTACAGAGACTTCCAGCATTTCCAGACTTGGCTCACGGGTGGTCAGGCGTTGCAACGCCATCCCTGGCCTGGCCAGCGCACGCACCAACGCTGAATCCTGGTGATTAGCCGTCCAGCGGATATATTCATAAGCCGCCATGGCCAGGAACGGTAGCAAAGCCACCCGGCTGATCAGTCGCCACTCCACCGGCAGCGGCCCCAACAGGCTAAAAAAGATCACCGAGAACAGAACTACAACCAGGATGAAGGTCGTCCCGCAGCGGGGGTGTTCAAGCGGAAACTTCTTGACGTTTTCCAGGGTAACCTCTTCACCGGCCTCGAAGGTGTTGATCGTCTTATGTTCTGCGCCGTGGTAAGCAAACACCCGCTGGATATCCGGCATCTTTCCGATCCCCCAGATATACAAGATCAGCAATCCCAATCGCGCCAGGCCTTCGATCAGGTTGCCCAGCCAGGCATTCAAGCCCAGGTAAATCTCGCTTAAATGGCCCAAAACGGCCGGCAACAGGAAGAAAAGCCCGATCCCAATCGTAAAGGAGATTCCCAGCGTCAGGTAAAGCTGCGGACCTTCAAGTTTCTCTTCTTCGCCGGTCTGGGTATTCGCCGACATGGTTAAGGCACGCATTCCCAAGCCTAAGGCGTCCCACAGCGCTACCAGGCCACGCAAAAGCGGGATCTTGCTCAGCTTGCCTTTATAGATTCCAGAAAGTTTTTCGGTGTGAACGATAATTTCGTTGCTCGGGGCGCGCATGGCAATTGCCACGTTGCGCGCGCCGCGCATCATCACCCCTTCGATCACTGCCTGTCCGCCGTATGGAGGTAGTTTCTTTGACATCCACAAGATTGTAAAGGCGACCGGAAAGCACGTCAACCCTCGGATGAATAGTTCTTAATCCTGCGAGCTGACTGGTTGTTTGCTGAGATATAAAAAAATCGGCCAAGCCGATTTTTTTATATCTCAACTCTTAAATTCAGCGCCAGCCAATCAAGGCGCTACTCAGCCAGGTTGGCGTAGAAGCGAATGAAAGCTTCGATCCCCCGCAGGTAAGTCGGCAAGTGAACCTTTTCGTTCGGGGCATGCAGGTTATCATCCGGCAGGCCAAAACCGGTCAGCACCGATTCGACGCCTAGGATACGCTGCATCTGCGAGACAACCGGCACGCTGCCGCCTTCGCGCTTGAATACCGGGCGTTTGCCCCAGGTCGCTTCTAAGGCGTTACTCAATGCGGTCACTGCTGGCAGGTGTCGATCGGTGATCGAAGCCGGCCCGCTGGCCATCTTGATCACTTCCCACTTGACCGTCTTCGGCGCATTTTGGCGCAGATAAGCCAATAATTGCTGATGAACCTGTTCCGGGTCCTGGTCGGGTACCAGGCGCATCGAAATCTTCGCCATTGCCTTGGCTGGCAAGACCGTCTTCGAGCCTTCGCCCGTGAATCCCGAAAGCAGGCCGTTGAACTCCAAAGTTGGCCGCACGCAAACCTGTTCAACCGAGGTATAACCAGCCTCGCCGTGCAAGGCAGGTGCACCGGTTTGCTGGCGGAAGAAGTTTTCATCCATCGGCAACCGGGCCAACTCAGCGCGCTCTTCCGCACTCAACGGGCGGACCGAATCGTAATATCCCGGCAGTGTGATCCTCCCCTGGGCATCGTGCATCCCGGCAATCAACTCACATAATACCTGCGCTGGATTATGCACTGCACCGCCGAAAACACCCGAATGTAAATCGTGATCCGGCCCGCTCAGACGGATCTCAAAATAGGCCAGCCCGCGCAGCCCATAGGTGATCGTTGGGACTTCCGCACCGATCATCCCGGTATCCGGGTTGATTGCCACATCACAAGCCAGCAGATCTTTGTGCGCCGCAATGAAGGCTTCCAGGTTAGGCGAACCGATTTCTTCCTCGCCTTCAACAACAAACTTTACATTAACGGGTAAGCCGCCGTT
>JAYRWF010000390.1:0-4352 GCA_041918195.1 Anaerolineales bacterium | reverse complement strand
GGTGCGCACTGCCCGGCCCTGCTCGAGCAGGGCAGCGGCGATGTACTTGCCGATGTAGCCGAATGCGCCGGTGACGATGTGCATGGGGGGTAGTTTCTCTACATCCGTTTCAACAGCTCGGCCAGTTGATCAGCGCAGCGCCCCCAGCCTTCGTAGAAACCCATCTGCTCGTGGCGCTGGCGGTCGGCGACTGTCCAATGGCGCACCCGGGCATTATAGAGGGTCTGCACCCCGAGGGCTTCAAAGGTCAGGACGACCGTCATGAACGGCTCCGGGCTGGGTTCCCAGCCACTGCGATAGGCATCGGTGATCACCAGGCGTTCGTTCTCCACCACTTCCAGGTAAACCCCTTCGTTGGGGAAATCTTCACCCTCCGGGCTGCGCATCACAATCCGGTTGGCCCCGCCCACGCGCACATCGAGCTGCGCGCTGGGTGTGGTCCATGGCAGCGGCGCGAACCACTGCACCAGCCACTCCGGCTCCGTCCAGGCGCGATAGACCTTCTCGGGCGGAGCATTGAAAACCCGGGTCAGCACCAGCTCTCGCTCGGCCAGCCCACCAGAACCAGAATTTTCGCTCATCACTTTCCTCCTATGTTAGCGGAATACCCCGGGCCACACGCCAGTTCACCGACGGGGATGGGAGATATTATACGATATTTAGAGTAATTTGATCTAAATATATCGTATAATAATTCAATCTTGTTGCTCAGGAGATGATCGCATGAGACGCAACAACTGGTTCCTGATGTTTGCCGGGTTGGCCGCGCTGTTGACCCTATCTGCCTGTGGCGCGGCGGAAGCGCCGCCGCCGGTCTCGATCGCCGAAGCCTGTGCGCCCGAGCAGGACGGCCAGCGGGCCAGCGTGATCGGCTATTTCCAAACTGACTTCATGGTCTTCTGCACAGAGAGCTGCACGCTCGAATTTGCCGAGACCCCGGGCGGCGAAAGCCCGCTCTCGCCGGATGTCAAGGTCGGCTCGGGTCGCAACCAGATGCGGGAGCTGCCCGACGATTTTCAGGAGAGCGATTTTCAATTCACCGCCCAGGATGGGACGCTGCTCGGTCTCAGCGATTCGGTTCAGCTTTCGGGCAAGATGTCGATCGGCACGAATGTCTGCCTGATGTACGTTGACCGGATCAGCCCCGCGCCCTGATGGGCTGTGTCAGTCCTTCACTCGGCCATCTCGAAACCACAAGGCGAGCAACACGTCGTCACCGCTGTGTCACCGGCAGGTAAACCTGGAATTTTCCTACCTCAGCCGAGACAACCACATAAGCCTGGTTCCCGAAGGGATCGCTGAATGTCAAGAGCGCCTTGTGAGTCCCATAATCGTGCCCCGTCAGGCTGGTGCTGACGGTGATCTCCTGGGGGGTGCTGCCCGATGTCGCGCTCAGATTTACCCAGGCCTTATCCGAGCTCACCTGCCAGGCGATCGAATTACCCTGGTTCAGGTTATCCACGGCGATGACCCCACTCGACGTCCCGGCGGCGGGGAATAATAAGACCAAGTCTGGCCCAACCACCAGCCCATCCGCCTCCGGCGGCAAGTCGTCCGGTGTGCTGACCACGTTGACAATCACCTGTCCGATCCAGGTTTGACCATAGCCATCATAAGCGAACAAGTTGACTTCGTGCAGGCCGACCGTCAGGCTGGGGATGCTCAAGTTAGCCCCATACCCGAGCACCCCGTCCCGGTCTGAAACCCATTCCAATTCGCCATCATCCAGGAATCCCAAATCGTTATCATAAACCTGGGCCTGAAAATTGACTGTTTGGTCCAGGGCCAGGGTCGCCCCACTGGTGGGGGCCACGATCTCCCCACCTGGCAGGTGGTTGGGGATGAAAAAAACCGTGTCCGACTGGTCAGCGGTCGAGTGCAAGCCATCGCTGGCCGTGACGCGGAAGAGGGCCAAATCGCTGCCGGGCAGGTTGACCGGATCGATGGCGACCTGGTTGCCACTGACGAACTGAGCCACTGGCTCCCAGGAAGCCCCGTTATCTGCACTATACTCGACCTGGAAGGTCAACGTGTCACCGCCATCCAGATCTCCGGCGCTCCAACTGACGGTCACAGGCTGGTCGTCGAAGATTTCACCTCCGTTCGGCGAAAGCACCTGCACCCACGGCGGGTTTAAGCCGGCTTCGATCTCTTGGAGAACGGTGCCCCCGGGGCCTTCCAATTGCAGGCTGGTGATACCCGCCTGGGGGGGTAAAAGCAAGGCGAACGAGGCCACTTCTTCTTCATAGCCTTCGAAAGGCGCCGGGCCTGGCTCCAGCTCGTTCGGGCTGAAGGGGTAGCGCGCCAACTCCCCTCCCCCGCTGTCGCGCAAGACAATCGCATACGGCCCTGGGTCGGGCGGCGTCAGGGCCGCCTGGCTGGCGATCTCAAAAACCGGCAGGAGCGTTACGCCGCTGGATGGATGCAATTCTCCGAAGACCGTCAACGCCGGTTGAGTCGCCGGTGCGACGGGGGTCTCCTGCCCGGAAGGCAGGTAGGCTATGAACATTTCCATTAACTTCTGATAGGTAATTTTACTGATCCACAGGTAATCGCAATACGTCATCATGTCCGACCAGTACGGGCTCAGGATCGGGTTTTGTCCCTGCGCCAGGCGCAGGCTGTCGAAGCCGGTGATGGTCGCCAGGTTGAAGATATCGCCGGATGGGCTGATGCTGCCATCTGGATAATGAACGTACGATTTTGCTTCACCGCCGCAGCCATCTTCAACATAGCCCGGCCCGCCGCGCACATGCGGGCGGCTCCAGGCATGTCCAACCTCGTGGCCGCTGTACCAATTGGCATACGAGCCATCGAAGTCCCAGCCCCAGTCGCCACTGCCCACCGGCCCAGAAGCCACCCGAGTATAGCCTGTGCTGGTCAACATGCCGTTAATCGGGGCGCAACCTCGCATAAAGCCCATATCATCCGGCACAATCCCCAGGAAGGTGGCCGTGGCCGGGATGAACGGGTTGCCGAAAATCGTGGCTCGGTTGAGCGCCAAATACAGGTTGAGCCAGTTGCAGCTCGGGTAGGTCAAGACCCATTTGCCATTTTCGTCCAGCTTACGTTGGGCCTGAATTACAGGCAGGGTGCGGAAATAGACCTTTACCTGGCTGAGTGGGTAAGCCCGGGCGATCCACTCGACCGCTTTCCAGCGGTCATATGGGCGGACCGAATAGGTGATGTTGTTTATGCGGTAGGGCTGGTCCACAATCACCAGGTGCAGCTTGGATACCAGGTCAAAACTGGCGTTCTGGACCAGGACATTGTTGGCATAACTAAATTCTTCCGGGCTGCGCGGCCGCCAGCGCAGGTCAGGATTGACCGTCGCGGTCAAGGTCAGGTTGCCGGCAACCGTCGCCCAGTTTGGTAGCTCGAAAAGGAAGGCGTGTGAAGGCAGCAGGCGATTGTAGGCCGATTTGACGGTGATCAGCGGCCCGCCTGGCTTGATCGGCAGCAATGTCTTCGAAAGCAGCCCGGTATCGACCTTCAGCGTGGCGAGGGTTAAATGCGAGCCGGTTGTCGCATGCGCGTACAGGCGCACGAAGGTGCGCTTACCGGCAACCAGCGGGACGCTATTGTTGAGATCCTGGATCGACTGGATGATTTCCATCCGGTCCACCAGCAGGTCGGTGACCGGAGCGTTGGGCTGCCGGGCCTGGCTGGCGGCTGCCCAAACGGGTGGAGTGGCCCGCAAGAAAGCCAGGGCTCCCAAAAGCAAGATACCGAACACGCTGTACCTTTTCCAGAAAGTAAGCTTGAACATCGCCAACTCCTTTCATCCAGACCCGTTTCGGAAACCAGCCAACGAAAAAAGTGGCTCGGGGCTGTCCAATTCGAACGATTGGACAGCCCAGCGCCAAAGCCATATTCAATTTTTAATACAAATGAGATGAACTTAGGTCTATTATACTCCCAGCCAGCCTTTGCGCACCATCCACTTGGCCAGTTCCAAGGCTGGCACGATGGTCACCGCCAACAGGCTAACGATCAACCAATCTTGGGCTCCCAGGGAGGTGACGCCAAAGGGACCGTGCAGGGCGGGGACGTACAGGATAATCAGCAGCAGAGCAATCTCCCAGACAATCGCCAGGTTGAGCCATTTGTTGGCGAACGGCTTATCGAAGATCGAATGCCGGTCAGAGCGGAAGTTGTAGGCTTTGAAGAATTGAATCAGCACCAGCGAAACGAAGGTCATGGTCATGGCTTCTTCGAGGCTCCGGCCGGTACTCAGCGCCCAGGAAAACAGGCCCAGGTTGACCAGGGTGGACCACAAGCCACCCAAGACCATCAAGGCCACCACCGGGCGAGTGAAGATTCCGGTGCGCGGGTCGCGCGGTTTGCGCTTC
>JAYRWF010000389.1:0-6888 GCA_041918195.1 Anaerolineales bacterium | reverse complement strand
TCGCGTTCATCTTCCAAAGCGTCGAGAATTTCGTCCTTATTCATACATCATTTCCTTTGCGTAATAGATCTAGAGAGCCGATTACTGCACCGCCGATGATCAGCAGCATGGCAATTCCGGAAACCCAGGTTAGCGTTTTACCGCCAACGCTGACCAAAACCAGGGTGGATGTAAGAGGAGTCAGGTAAGCCAGCGCGCCAATCATGCGCGGGTCGCCGCGTTTTAGCGCCGCGTCCCAGGTGAAGAAAGCCATCCCCATCGGACCGATCCCTATCAAGAACAGGTTCAGCCAGTTACCGGTTGTCAGATTTGTAATAGGAAATTCTCGGCTATCGCCGCTCAAATAATAAATCGTCAAAGCCAGAAAACCGGATACCAGGCAAAATGCCCCAACTGCGCCGGTGGGGAAGGGCGGCAGGCGTTTACTTAACAGAGAGTAACTCGCCCAGGTCAGGCCAGCCGCAGCCATTAAAAGGTAACCTGGTAAATGTTCGCTCTCCAAATGCAACCGTCCTCCGCTTAAGATCAACCCTGCACCGATAAGTCCAATAAAAGATCCCACCAGGTGGTGGGTTTTCAGGTGAGTACCTGGTAGGAACAAGGGAGAAAGGGCTACGATCAGGATTGGCCAAAGATAATTAATCAGGTTGGCCTCAACCGCTGGCGCATACCGAAAAGCGGTGAAATATAGAAAGTGATAGCCAAAAATTCCGCCGACACCCACGGCAATCGTTGACAGGGAAACCTTCCAGGATTTTACCCACAGGAGCCCGACCAGTCCAGAAATGGTCAGGGCGATCCCCAGGAGTAGAAAAGGAGGAACTTGGTTGAGGCGTAATCCCAGGAAAGCCAGGAAGCTCCACAGAAGAATCGTAACAAGCGCCAGGCCAGCGGCAGCCATCATTTGAAAAATCTTACCCGCCGGGTCGCTGGCTGTCAAGCTGTTCATCAAGAGGCAGATAATCCGTTATAATTTGGGCTAATTATTTGGTCAATCATCCCCATTTCTCTCGGAGACATTATGAAAACGATCAACTGGCTGCTTATTTTTCTTCCCGTTGCAGCTTTTGCAGAACTTTTCCATTGGGGCGATATCCTGATCTTCGCGACCTCAGCGCTAGCGATCATTCCTCTGGCGGGTTTGCTCGGGGTAGCAACCGAAGCTCTGGCCGAAAAAACCGGCCCGCGTGTTGGGGGGTTGCTGAATGCCAGCTTGGGGAACGCGGCTGAATTAATTATCACCATCATTGCTATTCGAGCCGGCCGATTGGAATTAGTCAAGGCGTCCATTATCGGTTCAATCCTGGGCAATGTCTTGCTGGTGATGGGATTGAGCCTGGTGGTTGGCGGCTTGAAGAATGGAATCCAGAAGTTTAACCGCAGCCATGCTGGCCTGGATGCTACCATGATGATCCTGGCAGTAATTGCTCTGTCCGTGCCCTCATTTTTCAATACGGCGATAGAGCCCAATAAGCTGCGCGTGGAGGAGTTTAGCCTGGCGGCCGCGGCAGCGATCCTATTAATTTATGTCTTGTCCATTATTTATGGGTTGAAGGGAAAAGGCGCTGAGGAGCACCCCAGCGGGCCAAGCGTGGAACCATCGCATACTGGACCAAAGTGGAGCACTCGCCAGGCGTTGCTGATCTTGATTGCCTCGGTGGCAGGGATTGCTTTAATGAGCGAATTCCTGGTGGGCTCGGTTGAATCAGTGACCTCAGTGCTGGGCTTTAGCGAATTCTTTGTTGGTATTATCATCATCCCGCTGATTGGGAATATCGCCGAACACCTGGTCGCGGTGCAGGTGGCTTATAAGAACCAGATGGACCTGAGCCTGGCTATTGCGGTCGGGTCTAGTTTGCAAATTGCTCTGTTCGTAGCTCCAGCCCTGGTTTTTCTCTCGTTAGTATTGGGAAACCCGCTCACCCTGGAATTTAACAATTTTGAGCTGGTCGCTATGATGGCTGCATCCTTTATCGCCGCACTAGTTTCCCTGGATGGCGAGTCAAACTGGCTCGAAGGGGCTATGTTGCTGATTGTCTACGTAATCCTGGCCCTGGCCTTTTTCTTCCTGCCAGCCGGAATCTAACTCAGTCAACTATTTGGTGTTACGCTTTACCAGGCGGCTCGGAAAAGGCCGCCTGATTAATTCTGCTGGTCGAAGCTAGCTGGATCCCGGCTTCTTGAATCGCCAACAAGGCAGCTTTTCGTAACAGAATTGCTGCATCTGCTTGCTTGCCTGCCTGGGTTTTGGCCTGGATGCGCACCTGGACAAACCATTCGTTCAGGTTGTTCCAGCCCTGGATTTGCGGGGTTTCCAACAGCAGGGATTTGAGCGGCTCGTCCTTGCTTGCCTGGGCTACCGCAGACTGTAGGGTCGCGATGCACAGGTTGATATCCGTCTCCAGGCTCAGGTTCAGATCTAGTACTGCTCGATTCCAACCGCGCGAACTGTTCGATAGGATGCGGATTTCACCATTCGGGATAGTAATCAGCTTTCCGGTCAGATCGCGGACCTGGGTGGAGCGAAGTTCGATCTGTTCGACAGTTCCAACCACCCCATGAACTTCGATGGTATCCCCGACGTTGAAAGCCTCTTCAAAAAGGATGATTGCCCCGCCAATGTAATCTCGGATCAAGGTTTGAGCCCCAAGCGACACCGCCAGGCCGGCTACTCCGGCGCTGGCCAAGATGGGAGTGATATTAATACCAAACGCTTGCAAAATCATCAAAGTGGCCAGGCTGATGATAATGACCTTGAGTGTACCGCCCGCAGCGCGCAACAGGGTTTTTAGGCGCGCTTGCTGGGCTGGTTCGAGCATCTGATCAATGCTGCTTTTTTCAAAGCGTTTCTGCGCCCCAGATAAAAGGTATATTCCCAACCAGGCTAGCCCGCTAATCACCAATACGCGCAGAATCAAGGTCAGGTTGGTCGTCGATATTCGAGCCACTTCGTTTAGGAAATTTTCCATCAAGTCAACCTATGAAAAACTGGCAAACGAGTTGTTAATTTTGTTGGTTAGGATTCACATCGTTGGCACTGGAGTCTGCGAATAATTTGTCGGTCGGTTTCTTGAGGAAGGTTTCGTCGAAACGGGCATCCCAGCTATAAATGACAAAAGTGCCGGCCAATCGATCGAATAAAGCTCGCCGGCGGCGGCTGAATAAGATCCAGATTGCCCCAAATGCTCCAAAGACTGGGAACATAAACTCGGCGGCAAAGCGGATAAAGGCCTGAAGGATGCTGGGATGCCGTCCATATTCGTTGACAACCTTAGTGCCCATGATAATGCCCCCTATGGTCGTCCCGATCGCCGTCCAAAGAAAGATGTAATAAATTCCAAAGGTGACATAAGTCACCAGGATGACAAATAATACACTCCAGCCGGTTGTGGTCGGGGGGCGGCCGATCACCATCTGCCACAAACTGTTCGCATTTTCGAAGATCACGCCCCACAGGATGTTGCTAATAGCCAGGACAAAAGCTAGGATCAAGGCATCAATGATTACGGCCATCAAGCGGGTGATGAAGCCGGCATAATGATCACGCAGACTGGGTTCACTCTTTCTTCGGCTGTACATCGAGCTTCTCGTTTTGATCCTTTCTACCAGCGCTCGTCGCGCTTTCCTGGCTCGGGCGGAATAGGTTCCATTTTTTGGGGCGGTCGAATGGGTTGTTTCAACAAACGGCGTAGAAAAGCTTCAACAAAAGTATCTGCAGATACTGTTCGCTCGCGGATTTCCTCAACAAATTCGGTGGTAAGCCCCGAAGTTTGGGTTTGAACCAGCTCTTGTACTTCGGGATTTTCAGCCAGGCGCTGGAGAAAACGATCAAAGCTTTCCATCACGGCAGCCTGTCCCAGGGCTCGACTGGGCGCCGCTTCGGATTGGCCGATTTCTTCCAGTCGTTCCAAGTCAGTCTTTAATCGCTCAGTGGTGCCGGTCAACCAATTACGGGTGAAATCGGTCACGCCCAGCCAGTCGAGCGGCCGGCGCAGAGGGGCAGTCGCCCGCCAGGCTGATCCGGGAGCCCGGGTCAATTGCTTAAAAGCCATGCGAAAATAATTTGGCGATTCAAACGCCAGGCCGATCAAGCGATATTCCCAGCTCTTGGGGAACCAGGGAGTGCTGGTCAGCATAACGGGGGCAGGAGCTCCAGTTTGGGTTTCGGCGCTGGGTGAGGTCTTTTTATCGATCTCATCCAGGATCTGGCGTGCTTCCGCTTCCCAGAGTGGCAGATATTTTTGCAAGGCATCTTGCCCAACCAGGATAACACCCACTGCCAGGCGGATCAACCGGCGTAGGATTTCTTCGTCCTCAGGGTTTGGGGAAGTAGAGCTAGGATCCATCGGAGACCAGGAAGTACATCGAAAAAGATGCTAAGCTGACGAGTAACCCCGCCCAAAAAGCTGGCCAAAACCCGTCGATGGCTAGACCAAGCTTGAGCCCATCGGCAAACCAGAATGCCAGGCTGTTAATGGCCAACAGGATCGGCCCCAGGCTCAAGACGCTACAACCAATCCTGGCGCGCGCGAGAATTGTTTTTAAGCTGGTGTTGGCCAATGCCAGGATGAACGCATACGCCGCAAACCGGAGGGGCCCTCCGAGGGAGATACCAGGCACGATTAACACCGCGCCCAGGATGGCAGCGATTGCCGTAAAAAAGCGAGCCAGGAAGGCGATGATGCCGATCATTGGGTTAATTATAGTACGCGGCTAGGCGATCTGCCAGGCAACTTTATCATCAAAACCCCCGCTATTCATGATCTGGATGTTCTGATGGTGTCTCCTGGATGGGCTTGGGTTTTCGATGAGCAACCTTATCGAGGATCGCCTGGATCTCTGGCAGGGCTGCCTCGGTGGCTTTTTCCCCAGCTTCGATTGCTGCGGCTGAACGGTCGAAGCTCATCAAGATATCCATATCCGCCGGCAGATCCGGCCGGATCACCAGGTCGGGCTTCCAAATTTGTAAGTGATATTCTGTCATGGCCGATACCATGATCATGGCGATATGCTCAAAATCCCTGACTGCTTGCGGCAGCCTGGGCGGCGCTAACGGCTGGACAACTGGCGGCTGTCCGGGTTGGTTTTGACAGAAATTTGGCAGCACATCCACCGCAAGGACCACCTGCGCGCCAAGCTGGCGGGCTGCGTTGACCGGGACATTATTCAGGGTGCCGCCGTCGACAAATTTATACGGGCCAAGCTCTACCGGGATGAAGATGCCCGGGAAGGAGATGGTCGCCCGCACCGCGTCGGCAACATTTCCTTCCCGCAGGATCACTTCTTGCCCAGTCCAGACGTCTACTGCTACCAGGCCAATGGGCAGTCGGAGCTCTTCAAAGGTTAACTCGTTTCCCAGCATGTTAGCCAATAAGTTGTAAATTCGTCCACCTTTTACAAGTCCTCGACCCGAAGGCCGCAGGTCAACCAGCTTGACGATCTCGCGTGTTTTGCTTCGCCGGAACGCCTCGGCCTCCATTTCTTCCGGTGAAAGCCCGGCTGCATAAATCGCTGCAATCAAGCCTCCCATGCTGGTCCCGGCCAGCATGTCAATTGGGATGCCCTCCCTGGCCAGGACTTTCAACACACCGATATGGGCCAGGCCGCGCGCTCCTCCACCGCCCAGCGCCAATCCGATTCTCTTTGATCGTGGTTGCCTTGGCTTGGCCATTTCTCCTAATCAAATGCAACTTTTGCAAAAGCTTCCATTGCTGCCAGGTGTTTTACCGGACTATCAAACCCTGCGCTCATTGTAATAATGTCCAGATGGGTTGCGCCTGCCGCCTGCCATTCCTCAATTGCTCGCCGCCAGGTATCTGGATTACCGCCTCCGAAAGGAATCCGTGGCTCGATTCCAAACCTGGCTGGGTCGCGGTTTGCCTCAGCCAGGTACCGGCGGAGTTTTTCCAGTGCGGGCGCCGCGCCTGCCGCGCTGCCGCCAGGCATCCAACCATCCGCCAGCCGGGCAGCCCGGCGTAAAACAATATCGGCCACACCGCCCATCCAGATCGGGATTGGCCGTTGGATCGGCAAGGGGTTGAGACCGGCATCTGGAATCGTATGCCAGCGATCCTGGAAGGTGACCAGTTCTTGCGTCCAGAGCAAGCGCAGCAGGTGGATTTGTTCTTCGATCCGCTGGCCACGGCGATGAAAATCTTCGTTCTGGGCTATGTATTCCACTTTGTTCCAACCCAACCCGATCCCCAATCGAGTCCGGCCACTGCTCAAAACATCCAGCGTAGCGGCTTGCTTGGCAAACAGCGCCGTCTGGCGTTGGGGTAGAATGATGACGCCAGTAGTAAAGACCAGCCGGTGGGTGACGGCCGCCATGAAACTGAACAGGGTCAGCGGTTCCAGGAAGGCGTCCTGGTGGGTATAGGGGCCTTGCCACCCGCCGGGCCGGTCTGGATTAGCGCCTAAAATATGATCATAGGCCAAAACTTGCGTATAGCCCAGCGATTCGGCGGCTTGGGCAAAGTCCTTAACCGCCGCCGGATCGCTGCCAAATTCGGTTTGAGGGAAAACAACCCCGAAATTCATGCTCGCTTTACAGGTTGTACAATTCGCCGTATTTGGTCTTTAGATAGCGAATGTATGGTTCAGTGGTCAGCGGGGCGCCGGTCGCACGCTCGATCAGCTCGTTCGCGGTAAATTTCCGGCCGTGCTGGTAAATATTCTCTCTCAGCCACTGATGCAGGCTACCAAACTGGCCCTGGCGTACATCCACCAGGATGGAGGGGTTGGCTTTAACCGCTGCATCATAGAACAAAGCGCCCATGATATTCCCCAGGGTATAACCCTGGAAAGCGCCACCAATGATTCCGCCATACCAGTGGACATCCTGTAGAACGCCATCCCGGTCATCTGGCGGGCGAATGCCCAGGTCCG
>JAYRWF010000388.1:0-2517 GCA_041918195.1 Anaerolineales bacterium | reverse complement strand
TGAATCCCTGCACGATCCCATTCGTTGGGATGAGGAAGCCGAAAACGGCGATGAGGTTTCCTATGTCCGTCCGGGTATATCACGGCAGACGTTGCGCCGATTGCGACGAGGTGAATGGGTCTCCCAGGCGGAACTGGACCTGCATGGATTGACCAAGGTCGAGGCCAAGCTGGAATTGGCCGATTTTCTTTTTGAATGTAAGCGACGCGGCACCCGCTGCGTTCGCATCATTCACGGCAAAGGCTTGCGTTCCAAGAACCGCGAACCGGTGCTCAAACACCATGTCAGGTATTGGCTGACCCAGCGGGATGAGGTTCTGGCATTTGTCCAGGCCAGTCCGGTTAATGGCGGCGGCGGCGCGGTGATGGTGCTGCTCAAGTCTTCATAAATCTTCAGCGACTGCGTGGAGTGTTGAGAATGCGGTAATAGAGGTTGATGAAGCCCGATGGCAATCGGTATGTGAATTAAACAGTCGGGCAGCTCCGAATTTCATCCTTTTCGTTCTCCTTGATTGCGGCTCCCTTGGCATAGGCAATGTGAGCGCTGAATTATTAACCCTTGTCGTTGCGAGCGCGGTGAAGCAATAAAGAATCCATTTGGAATCAATGCCTTCTGGATCTCCACGTCGCTACGTTTCTCTCGATGGCAAATGGGTTTTCAGTGTTTACCAAGAGCGTTTGATTCTGCTGACATCGTGGTTTCTTTGTGGATCATCTCCTCAATTCTGAGAAAAAAGGCTTGGCCGCAATGATTTTCAGGAAGTGAAAAGGTAACGTTGTCGCAGAATCGGTTTGGGGCATTCGTCATTGTGATGTTCGACAAACAACCCTGGACGTTATTCCTGACTTGCGGAATAGTTGTTTTCTTCACTACCATTACACACCCCGATTTCCCGGGCGCCTACATCAGATGGAGATAAAACATGGCTTCCTACCAGGAAATTCTTTCCCAGATTGAAGATCTGAAACAAAAAGCACAAGAAGCGCGAAAACAGGAACTGGCCGGTGCCATTGCCGAAATCAGGCGCCTGATGGCCGAATTTGGCATCACCCTTGAGGATCTCGGCGGCAAATCAGGCAAATCCAAGATTCGTGGTAGCGTCGCCGCCAAATATCGTGATCCCGCAAGTGGCAAGACCTGGTCCGGTCGTGGGCGTCGCCCGGGTTGGGTTGTAGGGCTGGAGAATCAGGGCAAGAGCCTGGATGACTGCAAGATCGCCTGAACCTGGCATTCAAATAATAAAGCCCCGCATCGCGGGGCTTTATTATTTCCGAACTCATTTGCAAGTATTCCCATCTATTCCAACGCCGTGGCGATGATGTCTTCCAGTTGTTTTTTGTGCAGGCTGGCGATACCCGTCGCGGGCGCGGAGGATTCCGGGCGGCCCGCATAGATAAGGGGAAGCTTCGTGAACTGGGCGAGATGATGGGCCATGAAACGCCAGGGCCCCTGATTCCTGGGCTCATCCTGAGCCCAGATGATTTCCTGGGTTTTGGAATAGCGCGCCAATAGTGCCCGCAATTCCAGATCGGGAACGGGATAAAGCTGCTCCACCCGAAGCAGAGCGATATGCCGTAAGCCCCTTTCCTTGCGGGTTCTGGCCAGATCGTAATAAACCCGGCCGCTGCAGAAAACCAGGCGGGTAATGCCGGAAGCCTCCGGATTGCTTGTATCGTCCAGAATGGGCTGGAAAGCGCCCTGGGCCAATTCCGACAAATTCGAAACCGCATCTGGATGACGCAGCAGGCTTTTCGGCGTGAATACGATCAACGGTCGCCGATACGGTCGGACCACCTGCCTGCGCAACAAATGGAATATCTGGGCCGGGGTGCTGGGTTGGACGATCTGGATGTTGTCGTGGGCCGTCAATTGCAGGAAGCGCTCGATGCGTCCGGAAGAATGTTCCGGACCCTGGCCTTCATAGCCGTGGGGCAGGAATAGGGTCAGGCCGTTGAGGCGATCCCATTTGGTCTCGCCCGAGGCGATGAACTGGTCGATCACCACCTGGGCGCCGTTCACGAAGTCGCCGAACTGGGCTTCCCAGATGACCAGTTGGTCGGGAGCCGAGCCCGCGTAGCCATATTCGAAGGCCAGGACGGCTTCCTCGGACAGCAGGGAGTCGATGACCAGGAAGTTGGCCTGGCCGGGAATCAGGTGCTGCAAGGGGATGTAGGCGCCGGAATCCCATTTCTCCCGGTTCTGGTCGTGTAGCACGGCGTGCCGGTGAAAGAAGGTGCCGCGGCCCGAATCCTGGCCAGACAGGCGCACCGGCGTGCCGTCGGTGAGCAGGCTGGCATAGGCCAGGCTTTCGGCCATGCCCCAATCCAGCGGCGTACCGCCCTCTCCCATCAGTTTGCGGTCGTCGATGATCTTCTGCACGCGGGAGTGCAGCGTGAAATTCGGCGGGATGCTCGTGAGCCGCTTGGCCAGGCGCTGCATTTCGGTCATCGAGACGGTGGTGTCGCACTTCTCGGTGTAAGGGACGCCGATATAAGGGGTCCAGTCGATCGAGAACTT
>JAYRWF010000387.1:0-2132 GCA_041918195.1 Anaerolineales bacterium | reverse complement strand
CCGCCGCCAACCAGGGCCAAACCCAGGGCTGCCAATCCGATCACCAGGCTGGATTGGGCGCCGCTGGCCAGCGAGAAACTCGAGCTGACGGTCAGGCGTAGCTGGTCGCCAGCCTGCAAATTTTCAACCTGGTATTGCTGGTATGGGACGCCATCGACATCGCGCGTCCCGGCTTCGGCCAGGTTTTCGCCTTTCAGCTTAAAGTTTTCAGCCGGCACCAGGATCACAACCGCATCCGCCGGGACGCTCATCGGTTGGACTAGCTCGAGGCTGCGCTGGTAAGGCAGCGTGTAAGCCAACAAAACCTGGTAGCTACTGACACCGGGGTAAATCGGAGTCGTGTCTGCGAAACCATCGGCAGTCTGAAGATAACGACCGCCGATTTCGCCATCCTGGAATTGCAAGTTCTCAAAACCGGCTGGGAGGCTGAAAGCGAAACTGGCCTGCCCAGCCGCTGGGGCGACAATCGTCTGAGAGCCCGTGTTTGACATGACCAACAATTCGGCGACCCGCATTGTCTGGGGATCCACCTGCTCGAAGAACAGGTGCAAACGGTCTAATTTCAAACCTGAGGCATCCTGAGTCGTATCAAAAATAGTAATCGGCAGATCCAGGCTGGTCTGGCCCGGCGTCAGGCTTCCAACATCCGAGCCGTAGGTCACACCCTGGTGCTGCAAGGTGGTGAAAAACATCATCCCATGCGGCATCTCGATATCCGAGAAAGTGTAGGTCCCGCTATCATCCAGGGTAACGGTCTGGGTAATGACCAGGCTCTGGTTTTCGAAACCATGCAGCATGATTTCCAAATCTTGGGGCAGCTCACCGCCAGAGCCATTCTCAACCAGGCCAGAAATTACCCCAGTGACCTGGGTGGGTGTGATCGCCTCGGTCGGTTCTATCGCTGGTTGGAGCATATCTTCGGCTGTTGCGGCTGCCTGGGATTCTGTCTCAGCAAGCTGGCCATCAGCAGCAAAGGTTAATGAACGGATGTAGGTGGTCAACGTCCAGCGCTGGTCTTCACTGAGCTCTTCGGCGTAGGCCGGCATAGCCGGAGCAACGCCATTGGAAATCGATTGGAACAAGTCGGCAGCCGACTTGCTTGCCATGATCTCTTGATCGGTGAAGTCGATCATTTCCAACCCAGCAGCCTGCTCTCCCTGGCCTTTGCCGTCACTGCCGTGGCAACCCGCGCAGGTGGCCTGGAAGATATCCTGGCCCTCATTTACGCTCTTGTGGGGATCGCTGAGGGTGTAGGTAAAGGCAATTACATCCCAGACCTGGCGCGGCGTCAGGCTGGGGAAGGGCGGCATAAAACGCTCCAAGTTGCCCTGGGTCACGACCAGGTACCATTGGGCCGGCGAAGCGCTGCGCGCCAGGTCGGGGACGCCTAGAGGCGCAACCGGATTGGGCAAGTCGGCAGCCCGCTCGCCATCTCCCAGGCCGGTCTCGCCGTGGCATGGAGCACATTTTTCAGCATAAATCGACTGCCCAGAAGCCGGGTTTGGCGCCACCAAAGGGTAGAGCGGTCCGGTCACCTCCGTAACCTGCTCGGCAGGCATGACACTCGGCATCTGCGAACCGGGCGGAGGGGTAATATCTTCCGCCAGAGAAAAACTACACCCGGCTAAGAAAACCCCAGCCAGGAGGAGAGTAATGATTGGGAGCAGCGTTTTTTTTGTCATAAAAAAGTCAAGGGATGATTTTAATGATTAGATAACCTGGCTAAACTAACCGTTCGCCGCATTTCGGGCAGAACCGGTCGGCTTTTTGAACGGCTGAACCGCATTTCGGGCAGAAGCCGGCGGCTTCTTCCTGGCGGCTGCGGCGGCGAGTGGCCAACAGGACTTCCAGGTCGTCATCTGGAGCAGCCACGCTGGCCGGGACGACCTTACCGCCGTTGGATGAAGACTGGCCCTGCACAACCAGCCGGGCGCCATCCGCCCGACGGGCAGCCAGGCTGGCTTCCAGGCGGTTTTCGGCGCTGGTCGGAAGCGGCGCCTTGCCAGTGGGTGTAAGGTCGGTATACTCGTCCAACTTGCGCAAGACATCCGCCCCATATTGTAGCAGGCGAGCTCGCTGGGTGGGATAATCTTCGGCTGGAATCTTCCCCAGCGCGTTATCAAAATCCAGCT
>JAYRWF010000386.1:0-13003 GCA_041918195.1 Anaerolineales bacterium | reverse complement strand
GCCGGTATCGGCACGCTCCTGTCGTTCTTCCACCAGGGTTCCCTCGGCGGGCTCTACGGCGTCCTGCGCGGCAACCCCTTCGCCTTCCAGCCCGATGGCATGGCAGACATACAGGGCGCGCGGCAGGTGAAATTTCTGGGTGACCAGGATGGCGGAGGTGAGCTGGTAGATATGCCGCGCCCGGTAGCAGCTATCGTACGTGCGCAAGCCACCGTAATCCTGGATAATCGCCTCGTTCGGTACTCCCAGGCTGATCGCGTAATTGCGCATGGCCCGGGTCTCGTTATAGTAGCCGATCGTTGTACCGCTCATGATCAGCTTTTCGACTTTGCCGGCGAAGTATAAGTCGACCGCGGTCTGCACCCGGTCTTCCAGGACCGGGGTTGGGCTGCCATCGCGCCACAGCCCGGCGCCAAAGACGATCGCCGCCGGGCGGCTGGCGACGGTTTCGGCGCTTTTCAGGCGCGGCAGGGCATACAGGCCGGTGATCAGGCGCGGCAAGAGCAGCGCCAGGGCGCCGGTCCCCAGCAGGGCCAGCAGGATTTTTGCCAGGGTTTTAAGAAGTGACGCGATCACCTCGAAATTTTACCACTACCAGCCGCTCGGATCTGCCTCTTGTCTGGATACCAGCCTACGGGTAGAATCCCTTCGCTATGGATATCGAGGCTCGCTACCTGAAAACCCTGGAATACCTGTATAGCTTCGTCGATTACAGCCTGACCAAAGCGGTGCGCTATTCGCCGGAGCAATTTAACCTGCAGCGAATGCAGGCTTTCGTCGCCGCGCTCGGTCACCCGCAGCAGGCTTACCCGTTGATCCACATTGCTGGCACGAAGGGCAAAGGCTCGACGGCTGCGTTGTGTGCCAGCGCGCTGCAGGCTGCTGGTTACCGGGTCGGCCTGTATACTTCGCCGCACCTGGTGGATTACTGCGAGCGCTTGCAGGTTGATCGCCAGCCGATCGGGCATGCTGAGCTGTTGGCATTGGTGGACGAAATCAAGCCGCAGATTGAGCAGATCGAGCACCTGACGACGTTTGAAATCACCACCGGCCTGGCTTTTCTTTATTTTGCGCGCCAGGAGGTGCAGGCGGCGGTGATTGAGGTCGGCCTGGGCGGACGGCTGGATGCGACCAACGTGGTTGACCCGGTCGTTTCGGTGATTACCACCCTGTCGTACGATCACACCCAATTCTTGGGCGACACTCTGGCTGAAATTGCCGGCGAGAAAGCCGGGATTATTAAGCCGGGCCGGCCGGTGGTGCTCGCGCCGCAGAAGGATGAAGCTCGTCATGTGATCGAGCGTGTAGCGGCTGAGCGCAACGCGCCGCTCCTGGAAGTGGGCAAGGATTTTCTGTTTGCCGGGCTGGAACATTCGGTGGATATGGGCCAGGCGCTGCTGGTCTGGCCAGCCGCAGCGCAAGCCCAGGCGGATCGTTACCTGGAAAGCGCTGGCCCTTCGACAGCGTCTGGAGAAAAGCCGTCGCTCAGGGCGCCTGAGGCTGGCGGTGAGAGTTGGCCGCTGCGCTTGCAGATTCCGCTGCTTGGCCAGCACCAGGTGGAAAACGCTGCTACCGCTTTCAGCGCCTTGCAGGTATTCGGTCAGCAAGCTCTACCGGTCAGCCGGTCGGCGATCCTGCAGGGCTTTGCTCAAGTAACCTGGCCGGGGCGTTTCGAAATCCTCCAGCGCCGCCCACCGGTCGTCCTGGACTGTGCGCACAACCGCGATTCGGCTTTGAAGCTGCGCCTGGCGTTGGACGATTATTTCCCCGGCTTGCCGGTGATCCTGGTTTTTGGCGCTTCTGAAGATAAGGACATCGAGGGGATGTTTGTCGAGCTGTTGCCGCGCGTCCAGCAGGTGATCGCCACCCGCTCCTTTCACCCGCGCGCCATCGATCCGGAAAAGCTGGTTGCACTGGCCCACCGGGACGGGCGACCGGCGCGGGTGATTGAGAAGGTGGAAGAAGCCCTGCCGGAGGCGATCCGTCTGGCCGGGCATGAGGCCCTGGTGCTGGTGACCGGCAGTATATTTGTCGCCGCGGCTGCCCGCGATAGCTGGTACAATGACATAAAATTGTAGATGAAGCGGGCGGTTTCGACGCTCAATTCATCTACAATTTTCACTGCTAGGGAGTGTGCGATGCGCGATAACGATTGGTATTTAAGGGACGAAGAAGACGAGTTTGGCGAGGCTCTCCACCGCCGGACCGAAGAGCTGTATAGTGTGCCGGATTCGATTCCGGACCAAGACGGCCTGATCGAGTGTCCGGTGCTGCCGATGCGCGATATGGTGGTTTTCCCGCATATGGTCTCGCCGATATTCCTCTCGGCGGAGGCCGCTATCCAGGCGGTTGAAGAAGCCCAGGCCAAGGACCAGACTGCGATTGCCCTGACCCAGCGCGATCCGGATGAAGATGAACCCGGACCGGGGGATTTCTATCCGATTGGCGTCGAGCTAGCCGTTGGGCGGCTCTTGAGTATGCCGGACGGCTCCAGCTCGGCCCTGGTGCAGGGCCGCCGGCGGGTGGAAGTGGTCGAGCTCCGCAAGCAGGGCGCCTTCCTGGTCGCCCGCGCCCGCCCGCTCTACGACGATGTTGAGGTTGACCGCCAGACCGACGCCGCCATGCGCACCGCTCTGGAAATGTTCCATAAATGCGTCCAGCTTGACCGCAGCCTGCCCGAGGAAGCTTACCTGTATGCGATGAACATCGAAGATCCGGGCTGGCTGGCAGATATGATTGTCACCTCGATTGCCCCGCCGCTGGCTGACCGGATGGAGGTTCTGGCAATGGTGGACCCGGTTGAGCGCCTCAACCAGGTCATCCGCCTGTTGGCCAAGGAAGCCGATGTGCTCGAGCTGGAGGACCAGCTCCACAACCGCGCTCAAAGCGAGGTCGATCGCACCCAGCGCGAGTTTTACTTGCGCGAACGGATGAAGGCGATTCAATCCGAGCTGGGCGAGGGCGATCCGTGGGCCAGGGAGGTGTACGAGCTGCAGACGCGGGTCGAATCGGCCGATCTACCGGAAGAGGTGCAGGTGCGCGCTCTGCGTGAGGTCGAGCGCCTGGGGCAGATGCCGCCCATGTCGCCCGAGGTAGGGATCATCCGCACGTATATCGAATGGATCCTGGACCTGCCGTGGACGGCTGAGACCGAAGATAACCTGGACGTGCGTCATGCTTCAAGCGTCCTGGAGCACGATCATTACGGTTTGCCGCGCGCCAAAGAGCGCATCCTGGAATATATTGCTGTGCGCAGCCTGAACCCGAAGCGTCTGCGCCAGCCAATCCTGTGCTTTGTCGGCCCGCCCGGGACCGGAAAGACTTCGCTCGGGCGCTCGATCGCCGACAGCCTGGGGCGCAAGTTTGTCCGCCTGTCGTTGGGCGGTGTGCGCGACGAGGCGGAAATTCGTGGCCACCGGCGGACTTATATCGGCGCGCTGCCGGGGCGGATCCTGCAGACCATGCGCCGGGCGGGTACGCTCAATCCGTTGTTTATGCTGGACGAGATCGACAAGCTTGGCCAGGATTTTCGCGGCGACCCGGCTTCGGCCTTGTTGGAAGTGCTCGACCCCGAGCAGAACTGCGCTTTTTCCGATCATTACCTGGAATTGGCCTATGATCTATCGCGGGTGATGTTCATCACCACTGCCAACACTACCGCGACCATCCCGCCGGCGCTGCTCGACCGGATGGAATTGATCGAGTTTCCTGGCTATATCGAAGAGGAGAAGCTGGAGATCTCGCGCCGTTTCCTGGTGCCGCGCCAGGTGGAGGAGAACGGCCTGGAGTCGGAAGAATTCCGGATTACTGAACAGGCCCTGCAGCGGATTATCCGTGAATACACCTTCGAAGCGGGGGTGCGCAACCTGGAGCGGGAAATTGGGCGCGTCTGCCGGAAAATCGCCCGCTTTAAAGCCGAGAAAAAGCGCTTCCCAACCAATATTGGCGCCTCGGCAATTGAGCGCTTCCTCGGCCCGCCGCAGTTCTTTAACCTGGAAGCGGAGCTGCAAAACGAAGTTGGCGTGGCTACCGCAGTAGCCTGGACCGAGATGGGCGGCGAGATCATGCCTGTTGAAGTCCTGCTGGTTGAAGGTAAGGGTAACTTGCAGATCACCGGGCAGATCGGGAATGTCATGCAAGAATCCGCCCAGGCTGCGCTGTCTTACCTGAAGAGCCGGACGCGCGAGTTTGGCGTCGATCCGGAAGTGTATGAGCAAATCGATATTCACATTCATATCCCGGAGGGAGCGATTCCAAAGGATGGGCCGAGCGCCGGGATTACGATCTGCACGGCTCTGGTATCCGCCTTCAGCGGCCGGGAAGTTTACCGTGAGGTTGGGATGACGGGCGAGATTACATTGCGCGGCCGGGTGCTGCCGGTCGGGGGTCTGCGCGAGAAAGTCCTGGCGGCTCACCGGGCAGGCTTGAAGACCGTCCTGGTGCCGAAGAAGAACCTCAAGGACCTGATTGACGTGCCCAAGCGAGCGCGCAGCGAGCTGAACATCATCCCGGTCGAGCACATGGACCAGGTACTGGAAGTGGCCCTGGCGCCGCTGCCGGAAAAACCCAAGGCGACCCGCAGCCGGAAAAAAGCGCCGGTTGTGGAAGGCAGCCAAACTGCTGAAACAGCGCCTGCTGAACAGAAACCACAGGACAATGGATCCTGAACGAGGTAGTCGGGGGGAGCGCGGCGGAGGAAGCTCCGCCCGTTCAAAGAGTCCCGATCCGGAATTGACGATCGAGCAACTGTTGGCGCGAGGAATGAGCCAACAGTTGCATTGGTTTGGGCGCGAGGTCAGCGCGGCGCGGCTGGCGGCGGTGCTGGCCGGGATGGCGAATACCCGCGGCGGCCAGGTGCTGATCGGGGTTGCGCCGCGTTCCGGCCAGGTCCTGGGTGTTGGCGAGCCCGGCGAGCTGTTCGACCTGGTTTTCGAAGCCTGCCTGATGGTCGACCCTCCATTAGTGCTGCCTTTACCGCGCTTGATCCCGTTGGGCGAGCTGAAGTTGCTACAAGTCAGCGTGCCAGACGGGCTGCCGCATGTGTACAACCTGGATGGGCGCTACCTGTGGCGCGAGGCAGCCCAAACCAATCCGATTCCTGCCCGCCAATTGCGCCGGCTGCTGCTGCAGCGCGGGCTGGTCCAGTTTGAAAGCCAGGTCCCGCCGGGCGCCAGCCTGGAAGACCTCGATCCTGAGAAAGTCCAGGCCTACCTGGCGGCGACCGATCTGCCCGGCGGGGAGACCTGGCAGCACGGGCTGCTGCGGCGTGGCTGCCTGCTGGCCCAGCCGGATGGCTTGCGACCGACCTACGCGGCCCTGGCGCTGTTTGGGCGGATGCCGCAGCGCTGGCTGCCTGGGGCGACGATCCTGGCGGCGCGTTTCAGCGGCCCCTCCTTCACTGACCAGTTTATCAAGCAAGAAATCAGCGCCACGCTGCCTGAGCAGCTTATCCAAGCCGAGCGCTTTGTGCGTGAGAACCTGCGCCGGGTGGTGCAACTGGCCGGGTTGGTTCACCAGGAGCGCTTTGAATATCCGCTGGAAGCAGTGCGCGAGCTGTTGGTCAACGCTGTGGCGCACCGCGATTACAATTTGCAAGGCGATAGTATTCATATAAACATCTTCAGCGACCGGTTGGAGATTCAATCGCCGGGCGGTTTGCCCGGGCCGGTGACTTTGGAGAACCTGCTGGCAGCCCGTTTTTCGCGCAATGCGGTCATCGTCCAGGCGCTGGCTGACCTGGGTTACGTCGAGCGTTTGGGCTATGGCCTGGATCGAGTCATCCAAACGATGCGCCAGGCCGGGTTGCGTCCGCCGCTCTTTGAGGAAATCGCCGGGACTTTTCGGGTCACGCTGTTTACTGCGCCACAGGCAGCGCCAGGGCAGGCAGAGACGAACCTGGAAGCTTACCGGGCGCTGGGTCTGAACCAACGCCAGGAAAGTCTGTTAATCCAGCTCAGCCGCCAGGGACGGGTCACCAACCGGGAATACCAGGAATTGTGCCCCGAAGTCCACCCGGAGACGCTGCGCCGCGACCTGGCTGAGCTGGTGCGCCGGGGGATGTTGATTAAGGTGGGGGATAAGAAAGCAACTTACTATATTCTGAAGAAAGCTCTCTAAGGACAGGCGTTCTGGATGTGCTGTTCGTAAGTCTCGGCGAAGGTATGCCTTCCCGAGCCATCGCAGGCTGCCCGGAAGTAGTAATACGGTGTTTGAGCGGGCAGGGCGACCGCCTGGAGCGCTTTCAGGCCGGGGTTGGCGATTGGGCCCGGCGGCAATCCCAGGTTCTGGTAGGTATTGTAGGGGGAGCTGATTGCCAGGTCCGCCGCGCTGAGCGGCACAGTCCACCAAGTATTTTGTTCGGCATTGAAACCCACCGCGTACTGGACCGTCGGGTCGGCGTCGAGCTTCATCCCGGCGCTCAGGCGATTGAGGAATACCGAAGCAATCATTGGCATTTCTTCTTCGACAATTGCCTCGCGCTGGACGATCGAGGCCAGGCTGACCGCTTCGAACAGGCTCAATCCCTGGCGCTCGAAGCCCTGGCGCAGCTCCGCACCAAGCTGGTTGGCAAAGTTTTCTACTAACCCGGTGACAAATTCCTGGGCATTGATCGTCCGATCCACCGTGTAGCTGCTGGGGAAGAGGAAGCCCTCCAGGCTGGCGCCGGCTGGCAGCTCCGCCAGCAGGCTGCTCAAGGCGGGCGAGGCGTCGCTGGTGGCCAAATCGCCGGGCAGGTTGGCGGTGTTGAGCAGCTCGGCGGCGCTGAATTCCAGACCAGAGGTCGGCAGGGCGCTGGCGATTTCTTCCATCCGCCAGCCGGGAAGGATGTTAAAGGTTACCTGGCTGGGGGTGGCGTCCTGGAGTTGCAAGGCAATAGCCAGCGGGCTGCCAGCCGGGCTGAGCTGGTACTCGCCGGCTTGCAAGCTGGTATCCAACCCTGCGTATACCAGGTAATCCCGCAGCGCCCGGGCGTTATGGATCAGGCCTTCTTGCTCCAGGCGGTTGGCGATCTCGGTTGGCGATTCTCCCAGGGCAACCTGGAAGGGGCGCGGCTGTCCGTTTGGATCGACCGGTTGGAGCAGGTCATTGGATTGGATCAGCAAGCGGGCGGAGAGGTAGATGCGTTGGGTTGGCTCGAGCACTGGCGAGGCCGGGCCAAACCGGCTAGCGGCCCAAACCGGCAGGTTCCAGGCGCCCCAGGCCAGTAACCCGGCGCCCAGGCAGATGCCGCCCAGGATGGACAGCGAAAACAACAGGCTGAGCAGGCGATTTCTTTTCATATTCGGTCGCGCGAGTCGAGATAGCTTTGCAGGATAACCGTCGCGGCGAGCTGGTCCAGGTGGCCTTGACGTTGGCGGCGGACCACGCCCATCGCCCGGCGGGCCTGCTGGGCGGCCTGGGTACTGCCGCTTTCATCCCACAGCCTGACCGGCAGGTTGGTTTGGGCCTGGATTGCTTCTGCCAGGCGGGCGGCCTTGCGGCCTTCGGGCGTTGGTTGGCCGTCTTCATCCAGCGCCTGACCAACCACGATCTCAGCTGCGCCTTGCTCGGTAGCGATTTGGGCGATCTGGGCCGCATCGAGCGGGCGGGAGACATGGCGCAGCACGCTCAACGGGTTGGCAATCGTGCCGCTCGGGTCGCTGAGCGCTAATCCGATCCGCTGATCACCGGGGTCGACGGCCAGGATTCTCATGGAAACTTGAAACCCTCCAATGCCTGGACGACTTCTTCCTGGTCGGCTTCGGTCAGGGTGTGGTAGAAGGGCAGGCGCAGCAGTTGGTCGCTGATCTGCTCGGTGACCGGGCAATCGCCTTCCTGGCCGCCAAACTTCCGACCCATGTCCGACAGGTGAAGCGGCAGGTAGTGGAAGACGGTCAGGATGTCTTGCGCTTTCAGGGCGGCAATCAGCGCCTGGCGGTATTCGAGCGATGGGGTGAGCAAGTAGTACATGTGGTAGGGCTGCTCACAGTGGGCCGGCACATTGGGTATGTGGACCTGGTTCTCGGCGGCCCAGCCAGGTAATCGCTGGTGATAGTAGTCCCAAATCCGCTGGCGGTGGGCCTGGATCATCTGGCGGGCTTCGAGCTGGGCATACAGAAAAGCGGCCAGGATCTCCGAAGGCAGGTAGCTCGAGCCGACGTCAACCCAGGTGTATTTATCCACCTGGCCGCGGAAGAAACGGCTGCGATTGGTGCCTTTCTCGCGCAGGATTTCAGCCCGCTCAATCAACCTCGGGTCGTTGATCAGCAGCGCGCCGCCCTCCCCGCAGGTGATGTTCTTGGTCTCGTGAAAGCTCTGGGTGGCCAGGCTGCCGAAGGTTCCCAGGAAGCGGCCTTTGTATTTGCCAAATAACCCGTGGGCGTTATCTTCGACGACCGGGATGCCATGCCGGTTGGCGATTTCCAGGATGCGATCCATCTCGCAGCCGACCCCGGCATAGTGGACGACCAGGATAGCCTTGGTGCGCGGGGTGATCAGGCGCTCCAATTGTTCTTCATCCAGGTTCAAGGTGTCTGGGCGTATGTCGATGAAGACTGGCCGAGCGCCGCGGAGCACGAAAGCATTTACGGTGGAGACAAAGGTGAACGACGGTACGATGAACTCGTCGCCGGGGCCTAAATCGAGCAACAGGGCGGCCATCTCCAGGGCGTGGGTGCAGGAAGTGGTCAGCAAGACCTTGGGCACGCCGAGTTCTTTCTCTAGCAGGGCGTGACATTGGCGGGTGAACTGGCCGTCGCCGGAGATGTGCCGGTTTTCGATCGCCTGCTGAATGTATTCGAATTCACAGCCGATCAGGGTGGGTTTGTTGAAATCGATCCGGTATTCGGGCATAAAAAGCAGTCCTCAAGGTTCAATCGGGCTGGATCGCCTGGCCGATCACGTAGGCCGGGCGGTCCATGCTTTTATCAAAGATGCGCGCCAGGTACTCGCCCATGATGCCCAGGGCAAACAACTGGGTGCCGCTGAACAGGGCGATAATCGAGGTCAGGAAGGGAAAGCCGGGAATGCTGCCGACCAGGAAGTAGCTTGCGATGACAAAAACGAAAATCACGATGCCGAAGAAGGTGAAGAAAAAACCTACCAGGCTGGCAATCCGCAGCGGCAGAGTCGAAAAGCCGGTCAGCACGACCATGGTGTATTGAAATAGCTTGAAGAAATTATAGTTCGATCGGCCAGCCTGGCGTGGCTTCTCCTCGACCACTACAGTGGCGAAGCGGGTGGTGCCCCACGAAAGCAGCACATCCAGGATCACGTTCGGGTTTTGATAATCGGCAAAGGCAGCGCGCAGGCGGGTGTGGAAAGCCCGAAAGGCGGCGAAATCGCGCACGTTTTTGACGCCCATTGCCAGGGACAGGAAGCGCTTGATCAGGCGCGAAAAGGCATTCCGCCACCACGAATGCGGCATTTTCCCGGGGATGCCGTAAACGACATCGTTGCCCTGTAGCAATAGCGCCAGCAGCTTGTGAATTTCTTCCGGGGGGTGCTGCAGGTCATCGTCCATCGTGATCGTGAGATTGTAACGGGCAGCTCGCACCCCGCATAGCAGGGCGTTATGCTGACCGTAGTTGCGCATCAGGTTGAAGCCGCGCACCCAACGATATTCGCTTGCCAGGCGGGTGATGATTTCCCAGCTCTCGTCGCGGCTGCCATCGTTGACCAGGATCAGCTCGAACTGCCCACCCTGGGTCTCGCTTAGACCGGGCAGAACCTGGGCCAGGCGGCGCGTAAGCTCTTCGATCGTCTCGGCGCTGTTATAAACCGGCACCACCACCGAAATTCCATCACTCAGTTCCACATTCACTCCTCATTCCGGTTGTGCACAACTCAACCGGGTCTGGATTTTCTCCAGCGCTGCTGCCTGGTCTTCGCTGGCAGGCGTGTCAATCTGGAGGCGTTCCCAGACCTGGCAGAGTGTGTTCCCCAAGGCCGGTATATCCTGGTAGGCTGCTTCGGTCAGGCTGGCTGCCTGCTTCCAGTTTTCCAGGCGTCCATACCCTTCAATGAACGGCAATAGCTCGGACGAAAATTTGTCATTTGGGCCCAGCCCGGCCTGGAAAGCTTCATCGCCCAGCGTGACGACGGTTTCCCAGTCGCCAAGCTGGCGGGCCAGGTCGGCGCTCTCAAAATAATAACACCAATCCGGACGATTAGAACGGCCAAATAGCCGGCGGTAATTTTCGGCAGCCAGGCTGCCCTGGACTTCGACCTGGCCAAGGTCGGAAAGTGGCATGGCCTGTTGGATTTCAGCGTTCAGGCGCGGCAGGTCCTGGTGCACTGAGGGGTCGAGCAATTGGACGCAGCCTGGCGGGGTATAGAAGGCTACCAGGCTGTTGGCGTTGGTTGCCGTGGGTTCCAGGTCGGGCAGATCTGGGCTGCCCAGCTTGAATGGCAGGTAGAGTAACAGATAAGGGGCAGTATTATTGTCCTTCTCTGGCCCATAGACCCAGTTCAAGGCAGCATTCATTGAAGCATTGCCGGTATAATCGACCGGGACGTCGTTGATCAACAGACGGGCGCCGGTTTTCAAACCAGGGGCGCGCCAAACCAACTGCTGAAACAGGCCGGCTTGCACTGTGTGAGCCTGCTGGTATGTCTGAGCATTGCGGATTTGGAACAGCACTGCTGCCCCGGCCAGCAAGCTGATCACAGCGATTTTACCAGCCTGGTTTTTAACCAGGCTCTCCAGCAGGCCAACGACCAGGATCGCGGCGCCGAACATGTAGGCCATGCTGAAGCGGTCGAAACCACCGCTCAACTCGACCTGTAAGCCAGCCGCCCAGAATGGCCAACCAACGATCACGGTAGAGAAAATCCCCAGGTAGACCGCCTGGCGAGCAAACCGATCATTTACGGCCGACGGCTTCTTGGATTTCTGGGCCGGGTCGGCTGCCAGGCGGGCCAGGTAAAAGCCAACCAGCAGGGTGGCCAGCAGGAAAATCCCCCAACTGATTGCAAACGAGCGCAGATCTGGAAAAGCTGTGCGGGCAAATTCCCAGGTCTGCAACCAGGCAAACAAGCTGGTCTCAAAGGCGTCCTGTACTAAAGTCAAGAACAGGCTGGCGCCGATTGCTTGCGGGTTGGTGGTCAGGTTATCAAGCAGCTTGTTTTCGTACATGTACGAAGTGAAGAAAAACAACCGCCAAACCAGGAAAGCTCCTGTCGCCAACAGATAAGGCGCCCAATGGAGAAAGGCAGCCCGCAGGCGTTTCTGCCAGGCTAGCCCTTGCTCGGTCAGCACGGTCCACAAGAATACCGGGCGGAACAATTCCATGCCGAAGAAGTACTCTGTGGTGACCAGGTTGAAAACAGCCGCCAGCAAGCCCAGCAGGGTCCACAGCCAGCGCCGGTTTGGCTGGCGAATCGCCAGCAGCATGGCCCCAAGCGAAAAGAAAAAGGCTGCCAGGGCGATATAGGTGTTGCTGTATACCACTGAAACGAAGTGCTGTTTGAAGCCTGGGTAGAGCGCCAGCAGGATGGCGATCCAGGTAATTTCTTTCAACCGATCGGGCCAGAGCGCTTTCAAGGCCCACCAGGCAGCCAGCACAGCCAGCCAGCGTGTCAGCAGTCCAAACACCTGCCAGGCCAGCGGCTGATCGCCGATTAACTGGGTAGTCAGCATGTAGATTCCGGCCAGGAATGGCCGCGAACCGGCAAAGAAATCGATATAAATTTGCGGTCCGTAGTAGCGGCCCATCCAGACCAGGTACCAATCATCCTGGTAGAAACCCATCCCGCCGATCAGCAGACCGAAGCCCAGGATTACAGAACCAAGCAGGGCTATCGGGATGGTCCAAGGTTTAAAGGTGTTTTTTTTCAGCATTAGTCGGTAGTCCGTTCACTTATGGGAAGGTGCAATGGAGCTGCTCGATGGCCTGGGTATAAGCTGAACCATCGCCCAAGCCGCTATCGCGAACTGCATACCACAGGGGGCAAAGGCTTTCAGCCAGCTTGGTGTTCTTGGCAGTGGCGCTGCGGGTAAGCAGGCGGGCGGTCTCCCATTGCCCGGTGCGCAGGTAGGCCTCGATGAAGGGCAATAGCTCGGCAGCCTTCAGGCGGCTGAGCTCGCCGGGCAAAGCCAATGCCAGGTCGGCCAGGCGGGCGGCCTCGGCCCAATCGCGGTTCTGGCTGGCCAACTCGGCTTTTTGATAATAATAACACCAACCGTGTTCAGGCTCGCTTCCGAATAATTCGACTGGCAGGATCAGCGGTTCGGGGCTGCTGCGGATGCGGTCAAGGCGTGACAGGGGGGCAGCTTCGGCAATTCCATCCGGTTTGCTGGGCAGGAGTTGATCGGTGAGCGGGTTGATTACTTTCAAGCAGCGCGGCGGATCGTAGAAAAAAACCAGCGTAGCATCGGTGCTGCCCTCATAAGAAACTACCCGGTAAGGTTGGTTGATCGGAATACCTGGTTTGAGCTCGGGCAGCCGGCTGCCCAGGCGGGCGCCCAGGGAGTAAAGCAGGTAATCAAGCTGGCGGGTGCGATTTTCAGGGGCATAGATCAGGTTCAGCGGTGCAGTCAATGAGTTGTCGCTGTAGTAACGGAAAGGCAGCTTTGAGGTCAGCAGGAGCGTACCGGGCTTAATCTGTGGGGCGCGCCAGGCCAGTTGCCAGAAGAAGTCGCGCTGGGCGGCCCATTCCTGGCGGTATAGATGGGCATTATAAAAATGAAAGCTTGTTGCCAGCCCTGCCAGCAAGGCCAGGATCAGCGCGCTCTGACGGGCGGTGACCCGGCGTAAAGTGTGCGGCCGGCGCCAGGCAACCACGCGCGCTGCCGACCACAACCCTAGGGCGGCCAGCAACACCAACTCCACCGAAGTCAGCGCCAAGCCACCGAATGCAAGCACCGGACGTATCCATTCGAAGGCAAAGACAAGCGCCAGGAGCGCCATCGCTGCAAAGGCTGCCCGGTCCAGCCAAAATGCCAGGCGGCCCCTCTTACTCTGTATCGGCGCGATGCGCGCCAGGTTGGAGGTGCTGGTGCTCATGCCGTTACTTTCTCATT
>JAYRWF010000385.1:0-2263 GCA_041918195.1 Anaerolineales bacterium | reverse complement strand
CAAAGACACCCGGTACGCTGGTGTGCATTAAGCGGTCGATTTCGATATAGCCCTGGCTATCCAGTTTGAGCTGGCCCTGGAAGATCTGGGTATTGGGGGTGTGGCCGATGAAGATGAAAATGCCATCGGTGGGATGCTCCCAGCTTTCACCGGTCAGCAGGTTCTTGATCCGCAGGGCGGTAACCGCTTCGGCGCCGATGATTTCTTCTACGACACTGTTCCAGATGAACTTGACCTTGGGGTGGTTTAGGGCGCGGTTTTGGAGCACAGCGCCGGCGCGCAGGCTGTCCCGGCGGTGGATAATGGTGACGGATTTGGCATAGCGAGTCAGGAAGAGACCTTCTTCGAGGGCGCTATCACCACCGCCAACAACGACGACGTCTTTTTCTTTAAAGAACCAGCCGTCGCAGGTGGCGCAGTATGAGACGCCACGGCCGGTCAGGGCGGTCTCGCCGGGGATATTTAAGCGGCGGGAGGTTGCTCCGGTGGAGATGATCAGGCTGTCGGTCAGGTACTCCGTGGAATAGGTTTTGATGCGGAACGGCTGTTGGGAGAGGTCAACTTCGGTAGCGGTGTCAAATTCGACCCGAGCGCCAAAATGCTCGGCCTGTTTTTGGAACAGACCAGTCAGCTCGCTGCCACCGACGCCATCAGGAAAACCGGGATAATTTTCAATTGTGTGGGTCAGGGAAACCTGACCGCCTAATTCCATGCCAGTCAAAACGAGCGGGGCGAGGTCGGCACGGGCAGCATAGAGTGCGGCAGCCCAGCCAGCCGGGCCAGAGCCAAGGATAAGCACTTTTGGGTGAGGTTGTTCAGAGTCAGTTGTTTCAGTTGAGAAACCGGTTAAGTTGAAATTCATTGTCTTTTCCTATTCGATTTGATTTTACCGTTAAGATTAGATGCAGATCCGGTGAAAATGTTGCAGCCGATTATTCATTGAGCATATGGTAAATCAAATCGGCCGATGAGACCACTGCAATCGGGCGGCGCTTGCCATCCTCAGTATGGCGTATGACGACCACCCGGTGGATGTGCTGCTCGAGGATGAGGCGGGCGACATCAGCCAGGCAGGCAGTTTCAGGAACAGTAATTACAGCGGGGTTCATATATTGGCGCACTGTTTCGCTGCGCCAATCGGGGGCGCTGCTCCAGGCGCGCAGGAAATCGGTGCGGGTGATGATGCCGGCCAGGCAGCCTTCGTGGTCGGTAACCACCAGGGTGCTGATGTCTTCTTCGACTAGCAGCCCGGCCGCGTCTGGGAGATGGCAATCAACTGTGCAGTGAAATACCCCGATGCGCTTGGCTTCGAGGACGGTTTGGTTCATGCTCATGAGAGACCTCCTGGCAAAACGGCTCAAAAACCACCAATTTGATTATATCCTTAGAGAAGAAAAGCGGATACGCCAATTGCACAGGTCTTGACGCAGGCCAATATCTCATGATACACTGGCGATGTAAGGAAAAAAGCATGATTTCAAACAGGCTGTCATTCGAACGGGTTGCACGGATCGCCAGGGGGGGCGGTGTTGTGTTTTCCTTGTCGGAGTGTGCCTGCTGATTGTTCGGTTATACGCAATGCAATTAGGCCACGGCGCGCTCCCGCTCGTGGCCTTTTCTTTTCCAGGCAGTGTCTTGTGAACGGGCTATGAGCAGCACCCGTGGCCAGTTAAGTTTGGAGGATGAGATGTCTATTTTAACTGCTGAAAACCTGGGAGTATCATTTGGAGCTTTTGACCTGTTCGCCGGGATCACTGTTACGGTTGCAAATACAGCGAAAATCGGTTTGATCGGGCCGAACGGAGTTGGAAAGACCACTTTATTGCTGCTGCTGGCTGGAGAGGTGCGACCAACGCACGGCCAGGTAGCGCTGGCGCGCGGCCGGCGGATTGGCTACCTGCCGCAGGAGGCAATGGACGCCTTCGAAGACCGCTCGAATTCGGTTTATGCGGAGATGCTGGCGGTGTTCAGTAACCTGTTGGATCAGCAGGCGGTGCTGCACCAGCTGGAGACGCAGATGGCAGCAGGCGATCTGTCGGAAGCCTTGTTGGATGAGTATGGCCGGCGACAGGAGAGCTTCGAGGCGGCTGGCGGTTATGAATATGAAATGCGCATCCAGCAGACCCTGCAAGGATTGGGTCTGGGAAAGGAGGCGTGGGAGCTGCCGCTGAATCACTTAAGCGGTGGGCAGAAGACGCGGGCATTGCTGGCGCGCTTGCTGCTCGAGAAACCGGACCTGCTGATGCTCGATGAGCCGACCAAT
>JAYRWF010000384.1:0-3579 GCA_041918195.1 Anaerolineales bacterium | reverse complement strand
GTGCCGCGGTTGCGGATCTGCGGTGCACCGACTTCCCAGGCAGCCTGGGCCAGCGGAAAGGCGAATTCATAGATCAGCCGCGAGTCAACACACTGATTATGCGTGACTAGTGGGCCGAGGTGGATGGTCTCGTTGTCATCAATGATGATGTGGTCCAGGCCAGGGATGCGTGAAATGTCGACCAGGGTGTCGATACCTTTGCGCACCCCGCGCTCCATTTCCAGCAGCAGGTCTGTCCCGCCAGCGATGAGACGGGCTCGCTCGCCACGTTCGGCCAGGATTTCCAGTGCATCTTCGATCCGGTTCACATTGTAATAATCATGCCACATAAGGCGCTCCATCTTCGCTTCCAGATTGTCAGAAACTAAGCTTTCATTGGATGACCATCGCCCTGATTGCGTAGCATCAGGATTTCGGCCAGGATGCTAACAGCAATTTCTTCGGGGGTCTCGGCGTTTAATTCCAAGCCAATTGGCGAGCGGACCCGGTTGAACTTTTCTTCAGGCACGCCCAGTTCAAGAAGCTCTTTGCGGGCGGTGGCCCAGCGACGGCGCGAGCCAATCACGCCAATATAAGCAGCCGGAGTATCAAGCAGGGCCGGCAACCCCTGGACATCGACATTGACGCCGCGGGTGGTCAGGACCAGGTAAGTCCAGGAGGTGATCTCCATCTTTTGCGGCAGCTCGCCTAACGGACATTCCAGGTAAAGATCGGCTCCAGGTGTGCTTTCGGGGGTGGCAAAGCCAGGCCGGTCGTCATTGGCGATGACGAAAAAGCCCAGCCATTTCGCCAGGTGGACGACAGCTTTGCCGACATGGCCGCTGCCGATGACAACCAGGTTGGGTTTGGGGTTGACCGGCTCCACATACACCTCCACCTGTCCACCACAGACGCCCGGGTCGCCGCGCTGGGGATCAGACATCGAATATTCCAGCGATCGCGGCAGGCCATCCGCAATGGCTTTTAACGCTTCCTGGATGACACGGTTTTCCATTTCCCCGCCGCCGACTGTACCCACGATCGAGCCATCCGGGTAAACGACCATCTTACTGCCAGTATGACGCGGCGTGGAGCCCTGGCTGCGCACTACCAAGCACAAGGCGCCAGGCTGGTTGTCCTGTTCGAGTTCTGCTAAGGCTTGGAATACCGTTTTCATGCCAATTCTTGCCTACCCTTCAAGCAATCCTAAGATCACCGGTAATAACTGTTTCTTACGCGAGACGACGTCCTCTGCCAGGCGGGTGCCATCAAGTTGTTTCGGGTAGGGCAGGTCGGACAAGACGGGCGGTTCATTGACCAGCAGCAGACGGCTGGAGCCTTTGACTACATCGGTGACCATCAACAGGGCAAAATCCAGGCCGCGCTGCTTGCGCAGGTCTTCTAAGGCCCTGGTCAGGTCATCGAGGTGGTCATCCATCTGGAGCAAGCTGGTTACTTCCACCTGCGCAGCAGCAAAGTTGTAGCCGCCAGCTTCATAAACCTTCAGGTCCGAGCTGACCGTCTCGGCGGCCGGGCGGGTGGCCAGGCCAGCGCCAGCATGCAAGACCTGTTCGCCATAATTCTGGATGGTTTCACCCGGCAAGGGACCATTTTTGATGAATGCCCAGCGCGCCAACCGTTCGGCGGCGCGCCGGTCGCGGACGGTAGTAGTCGGGGAAGTCAGGATCAGGGTGTCCGAAAGCATGCCAGCCAGGAGTATCCCGGCGATTTGGGGCGGTGCACTCAGCCCGGCATCTTCAATTCGTTCGGTGACCAGTGTGCTGGTGCTGCCGACAATATCAACGGTGAAGCGGATCGGGGTATGGGTGGCGATGCTGCCCAGGCGGTGGTGGTCAAGGATTTCGAGCAGCTCGCCTTCCTCAAGCGCGCCAAGAGCCTGGCCGGGTTCGTTGTGGTCAACCAGGACAAGCTTTAGACGCGGGGGGTTGAGCACATCGCGCTGCCGGGCGACGCCCAGGTAATGGCCGATATCATCAACAATCAGGAAGTCGTTGTGCTCTTCGCGCAGGATTCGGTTTAAAACATCGCGGATACGCATCGAAGCTGGGAAGCGAGGGGCGCTGGTATCCATCGCCTCGCTGCAGTGAGCCTCGAGAACTTCTTTGATTCCAGAGGCCTCAATTTTGACCTGAGGTCCGAAGATTTTGCCCAGGAAATTGAACAGACTAAGTCCGGTAATCAAGCCGACCGGCAACCCATCGTCTGGATCTACCACGGCGGCCACGCCCCCGGTGCGATTAATGATCGACCAGGCTTCACTGAGCGGGCTATCCGGAGCGACTGTGTCCAACCGGCGGGTGACGGCTTCAAAGCGCGGCGAGGCATCGTTCAGCAAGAGCGGTGGATCGATACCGAGCAACCTGAGTACCCAGGTGGTCTGGGGGTTGATTGCTCCAGCGCGGGCAGCCACGGCATCAGATCCATCTCGCTCACGCAGTAACCAGGCATAGCCTATGGCAGCCGCAATGGAGTCGGTATCGGGGTTTACATGTCCAATTACATAAATCCGGTTCATATTTCCCTTTTCAACTGTTACCCAGCGATTTCAGCGCCCGCCAGACCTTTTCTGGGATGATCGGATTGGCGTTGATTTGTGCGCCGCAGGCGTCCAAGACTGCATTTCCGACCGCCGGCGCTACGCCATCGAGCGGGATTTCGGCAACAGCCTTGACGCCGAAGGGGTGGGACGGCTCAAAGGTTTCAACAAAGATGGTTTCCAGGACAGGCATTTCATGGGCCTGGAAAATGTGGTAATTGATCAGGTCGCGCTCGCGCGGCTGACCGGCTGAATCATAAACCATTTCTTCGCAAACTGCATAGCCCAAGGCCTGGGTCATTCCGCCTTCAATTTGCCCGGAAGCGGTAAGTGGATTGACGATTATACCCGAGTCTACTGCCATGACCAGTTTATCGACCACGACCTGGCCGGTCTCGATATCGACGGTGACTTCGGCGAATTGGGCAGCGAATGGCGGAGGAGAGACCGGTGATTTATAAGATGCGACCGCCATGATCTGCTCCTGGTCATTATGGTGCAAGGCATCCAGGGCAACCGCGGCCAGAGAAATTGACCGACCATCTGGGGCTACAGCCAAGCGGTCCACCAGGCGGATGTCAACTGGTTCCAGGTGTAAAGCTGTCAACCCTGGAGTCTTTGCGTTTGACTCCTGCAGCATCCTGGCAGCGCGCAGCTTTATCCGCTCAGCAACCTGTTCTGCCGCCTTGACCACGGCGGCGCCGGAAATGTAAGTGGTGCTGGAGGCGTAAGCACCTTTATCAAAGGGGGTAAAGTCGGTGTCGGAGGAATAAGTGATCATATCCTCAATCGGCACGCCGAGGATCTCGGCGGCCATTTGAGCCAGGACAGTATCGGAGCCGGTACCCAGGTCGGTGGCGCCAACCAGCAGGTTAAAGGAGCCGTCATCGTTCATCTTGATGCTGGCGCCGCCCATATCCAGGTAGGGGATGGCTGTGCCTTGCATAACCGTCGCCACGCCGATCCCGCGGCGCAGGTGTGGTTTTCCGGGTACCTGTTGCCATTCCGGGTTGGCGAATTTTTGGTCCCAACCGATTGCCGCT
>JAYRWF010000383.1:0-5875 GCA_041918195.1 Anaerolineales bacterium | reverse complement strand
CCCGCCTGATGGAAACTGAGCTATCTTTGATGACTACTTCAGACTTAGATTCTTTCTCTGCCGAATTCTTGCGTGGTGCGAGGATTTGGAATATCCGGGCTGGCCATATTTCGCGTGAGAACAGCCAAGAGGGCTAAACAAACCCAAGTGGTTGATTCACTTTTAGAGTGGTTTTTTTAAGGGAATTCCTACACGCCGCGGGTAGCCAGATGGGGTTGCCGCGACCTTATCAATCACTACCAGGTAGCGTTCATCAGCTACACCTGGCAAGGTAACGGGGATTAGGATTCTTAGGTGACCGCCGAGCAGTCGAATCGCATTATCTGCCGTCTGGGCCTCGGCAGGCGCATTAATACCCTTCATTGCAATGGCCGCACCGCCGATGCGCACCAGTGGCAGCAGATACTCGGCCAACACCGGCATCACTGCCACCGCTCGTGCAACCGCCCAGTCATATTTCTGGCGATGGGCTGCCATCTGGCCAATCGCTTCCGCCCGCTCAGAGAGGATTTCCACTTCCTCCAGATTGAGCAGTTGGACGATATGGCGTAAAAATTCCACCTTCTTCCCAACTGATTCGACCAGGGTAAGTTGCATACGCGGATAGATAATTTTCAAAGGCAATCCTGGGAATCCAGCTCCGCTGCCAACATCGATTACCCGCTCCATCGGGCTTTCACGCATCGCGACCAGGCAGGTCAGCGAATCCAGGAAATGCTTGATACGGATTTTATCCGGTTCATGGATTGCGGTCAGGTTAAATCGTTCATTCCATTCCAGCAATTGCTGTTCGTAGAGTTCCAATGCCGCCAACTGCCCGGCAGTCAAGCGCAGGTTGACAACCCTCAATACGGTCTGTGAAAATTCACTCATACTCTCAAATTATACCCGCTTGTCAAAAAGGCTTCTATTGGTACAATTCAAACAACCTGTCGAAAGTTATTCTCTACCTGCTCCAGGTGGCACGATGCTTGCAGGTCTGTAAACGCCAGATCCTCCACAGGAGCGTTTATCGATGAAAGCTATCCGCCCGGTTTATCTCTTGATTCTCCTACTCTTGCCAGCAATCCTGGTGAATGCTTTTGCTGTCCGCCCGGTTCTGGCGGCCGATTCGCCGCCCCAAAAAGCGACCATCCGGGGTGTGAATGGCTGGCCGCAACGTTACAATCTCTCCTGCGAGTCGCGCTCGGCTGTCGACTGGGCAGCTTTCTGGGGTGTTGAAATCAGTGAAACCAAATTCTTGAAGAAACTTCCTCGCTCTGACAATCCGAATAAAGGCTTTGTTGGCCGGCCTTCCGATCCACTGGGTAGGATTCCGCCCGATTCATATGGCGTCCATGCTGGTCCAGTTGCCGAATTGTTGCGTGAATATGGTTTACAGGCCGAAGCCCGGACTGGAATCGCGTGGAAAGAACTCAAATTGGAAATCGCTGCCGGCCGACCGGTGATTGTCTGGGTGATCGGGCAGATGTGGAAAGGGAATCCGGTCGAATATCAAGCCGCAGATGGCGAAACTGTACAGGTAGCTGCTTATGAACATACCATGTTGTTGGTGGGTTATAACTCAACATCGGTGCGGGCAATTGACGCTGCCTCGGGCCTGGCGCAGGATTACCCGCTGCGAAATTTCCTGGCTTCCTGGGGCGTTCTGGGGAATATGGCAATCACCGGCGGATTGTCTGGCGATATAGGCGAACCAGAGGGTGGTGCTGACCAACCGATTGATCCTGCGACAGAGACCCCAGAGCCAACTCAAGATGATGCGCAAGAAAGTGCAGTGCATATATACACGGTCCGACGCGGTGAATACCTGACCGGGATTGCCAGGCGCTTAGGAGTCAATTGGAAGGCGATTGCTCGCTTGAACGGTCTAAAGTCCCCTTATATTCTTCATCCAGGTCAAAAGCTGCAGATTCCTTAATTCTCTTGGTCTACCAACCGGAATTTAGGCGTTGGATATGCCGTTCAGGCAGTCCAAATTGGCGCATCCGTTCTTGAACGTCAGAAATCTCGTAGGGTATTCGGCGGTAATCCCAAAATTCATTATCCGCGTCGAAAATTGCGTACGCTGCGCGCGGATCGCGATCGCGCGGCTGCCCAACTGAGCCTGGGTTGATAATCGATCGCGTTTTCATCTTGATATACGTATTGGGTTCGGGGATTTCGAGCTGGGTCGGCAAATCGCTGCCATCTTGCGAATAAATCACCGGCAGATGGGTGTGACCGACAAAACAATACGGGGTATCAAAAAATTCGAAATTATGACCGGCGGTACGCGTATCCAGCAGATATTCCCAGACTGGATAACGCGGGCTTCCATGGGAAAGGGTTACCTGGTTAACCTGGATTTTTTCCGGCAAGGAGCGCAAAAAGGCAATGCTACTCTCGGTCAGGGTCTTCTGGGTCCAGTGAACTGCCAGGCGCGCTTCAGGATTGAAGGCCCCGGTATCGATCTGGTCCAATGCGGCAGCGTCATGATTGCCGACCAGGCAGAGTAGATTCGGAAGCTGGCGGATTTGTTCGATCACCTCGTTTGGGTCTGGACCGTAGCCTACAAGGTCCCCCAGGCACCAGGCAGCATCAAACTCGCCGGCTGTCCTCAGAACGGCTTCCAGGGCAGTCCGGTTGGCGTGGATATCTGAAATCACCAAAATTCGCATTAAGAGGATCGCTTTCCAATCCTATTTTACCGCACTCCATACCTGGTAAAGGCCCAGATTGTCGCCTTCGCCATCTGAATAGAAGGATTCGTCGATTCTAAAGCCCGAATTTACGGCTAATTCAGCTAATTCCTGCTCGCCAAATAGGTGAATATAGCGCAGACCCTGGCCACCGGCACGCCAATCAATCAAGTAATCGCCTGGATCAACCTGGTCTACCTGTAGACCCACGCACTCCCAAGCCTGGATCCGCGCCGCCAGCCTGGGACTGTTCATGAACTGCCATTCAGAGTGGACGAATTTACCGGCATCGCTCAGTAGAGCGCGAATCTGGTTTAAGATCTGTTCTCGCCAGGCCTGTCTGGGGATGTGATGTAAGACAGCGAACGCCAGGATATAATCAAATTGAGGGGATCCGCCGCCAGCGATTCCTTTCCAGGTCGTCAAGATGTTCTCTGCCCAGCCAGGATCGGCCAGGTCTGCCATCAGAAACCATTCACTTCCACCAGTGACCTCGCTGCGGGCGATTCCAAGCAGCTCAGGGCTGGCATCAAGCCCGAAATATCTCCCCCTGTATCCCTGGCGGCGAAACTCACGCAGGGTTTCCCCGTTTCCGCAGCCCAAATCCAGGATTGATGCCGATGAAGGGATATTCCTTAAAATTTGCCGGACGCCAGGTTGGATTCGCTGGCGCGTCTTGGAAAATTCACCAGCAAAGGTTTGGTAGAATTGGTGATTGAGTTCGAGCAGGCGTTCAGCGATCTGTGATTCCATACCTGTATTATATTCTGGGTTTCCAGGATTACTTGATCTTGAAATTAGATTTTGTGAATTCATGAGTTGGTAAATGGATAATGATTTTGACGATTTGACCTGGCAGGAGCTTCGCCAGTACACCCCCGAAAAAATGGCCCTGGCCAGGCGTGCCCTGGTAGAAGTCCGCCGTGGTAAAAAGGTTACCGATGTTCTACGTCGTTTTCCTCTCCCGGATGGCGGTTACATGGGAAAACATTTGCTGGTTGCTGCTTACCGGGAGCTTGTTGAAAGTGGAGAATGGGTGGAGGATCAAGAACTCCTGGCCCGCATCCGAATGAAACCGGTGCGTACGCTCTCCGGGGTAACTACGGTGACAGTGCTGACCAAGCCTTATCCTTGCCCGGGCCAATGCATCTTTTGTCCGACCGATGTTCGCATGCCCAAAAGTTATCTACCCGACGAGCCTGGCGCCAGGCGCGGTCTGCAACATAATTTTGATCCATTTGCTCAGGTAGCCGGTCGGATTGAGGCCTTACAGGCGATTGGGCACCCAGCCGAAAAAATCGAGCTCCTCATCCTGGGCGGCACCTGGAGCGCTTACCGTCGAGATTATCAGGAATGGTTTGTTCGGCGTTGCCTGGATGCCATGAATGGGTTTGACTCTGCTGATCTTGAGCAAGCACAGGCTGCCAACGAAACCGCGCTGCGTCGAAACGTCGGCCTGGTGATCGAGACCCGGCCAGATCATGTCGATCCAGCCGAGTTGGATTGGCTGCGCTATTTGGGCGTCACCAAGGTACAAATGGGCGCCCAGAGCCTGGATGATCACATCTTGAGCTTGAACCGGCGCGGTCATACGGTCGAGGACACTCGCCGGGCGACCGCCTTGCTCCGAGCGGCAGGTTTTAAAATTGTGCTGCATTGGATGCCCAATTTATTCGGCGCGAGCCTGGACTCGGATCGTGCAGATTTTGCTCGTTTGTGGGAAGACCTTTGTCCGGATGAAATTAAGATATATCCCAACCAACTGCTCGAAAACGCCGAGCTGTATCTTTACTGGCTGCGAGGAGAATACCAGCCTTACACTACCGAGGAGCTGGTCCAACTGATTGCGGATATTAAACCTGCCATTCCCCGCTACTGCCGGGTTAATCGGATCATCCGTGATATACCTTCGACCAATGTAGTCGAAGGCAACCGGCGCACAAGTCTGCGTCAGGACGTACATCGCGAACTCCAGCAGCGCGGCCAGGCCTGCCGGTGTATTCGTTGCCGGGAGGTGCGCGGCCAGGCGGTTGACCAGCACCAGCTCCGTTTGGATGATCTGGCTTACTCAGCCGGTGGTGCGCAAGAGCATTTCCTCTCTTACATCACTCCCGATGATCGCCTGGCTGGTTTCTTACGCCTCTCGTTGCCGGGGGTCAACTCGCCAGATACCGGACTCCCTGACCTCCAGGCTGCAGCTATCATCCGGGAAGTACATGTCTATGGCCAATCGCTCCCAGTCGGCGCTGAAGAGCAAGGCGCTGCTCAGCACAGTGGCTTGGGCACACGTCTGATTCTGCAAGCTGAAGCGCTAGCTCTCCAGGCTGGTTATCAGCGCCTGGCGGTCATCTCAGCTATTGGCACCCGGCGTTACTACCAGGATCGTGGATTTGAGCCTGGACAGCGCTACTATGTCAAAATACTTGACAAGGTGTAAAAAAAGTATATAATGGAAACGGTTCCATTAAATTTTTCTCATTGTTTTTTGCGACCTGCTCATGAAGCCTGTCTCCTGGTTAATGCTGCAACCTTTTACAACCATTAGTGGTTCGAAATTCTTTTCCTTTCCAAAATTAAAGAATAAAAGCGCCTCATAATCTGTAGAGGCGCTTTTTATTTTTCCTGCTCCCCTGAGAATCAGGAAGCTGAGCCGGGCTTGATAAAGCCCCATATAAATTACCCAAATTATCAGGAGGTGCTACCGTAAATAATATCCACTTGCTCCGTCCAACGATTTCATATCCCGAGAACAAAAATTTTGGAGGCAGAGGAAGATGAAAAAGAACAGCTTGTGGTTTGTGGTAAGTATTTTCGTAATCCTGGCGATGGTGCTCTCCGCCTGCGGTGGAACCGCAACCGAAGCGCCCGCTGAGGACGCCCCGGCTGCTGAAGCGCCCGCCGAGCAAGCGCCTGCTGAAGAAGCGCCGGCTGCTGAAATGCCCGAGGTTGGTTTCCCGGTTCTTCCGGGCGGCTACCTGGAGAAGGCCTGGGCAGGTGAGTACAAGGGTACGACGGTTGTGATCGACGGCCCGTTCACGGATGCGGACAAGGTCAAGTTTGAGCAGTCCTACAAGCCCTTCGTAGATGCGACTGGGATCACGATCAACTACATCGGCTCGAAGGAGTTCGAAGGCTCGATTGCGATCCGTGTGGATGCTGGCGACACGCCGGACATTGCGGACTTCCCGCAGCCT
>JAYRWF010000382.1:0-7204 GCA_041918195.1 Anaerolineales bacterium | reverse complement strand
CTAGAACGGGATGTGGTCGTCATTCTCATTCATCATGTTGGTTGGGCCAAAATCCCCTGAGGAATAACCGCCCTCCTCGCTCTCACGCGCGCTGGACAGGAAGCGCACGGTGGAGGCGGAAACCTCAAACGAAGCCGCCGGGGTGCCATCCTGGCGGGTCCAGATGCGCGGCCCACCGGTGCTGGAATCGGGCACCAGGCGCCCCTCAACCAATACTTTCCGACCCTTCTTGAGGTACTGGTTGCAATTTTCCGCCAGCTTACCCCAGGTGGAAACACGAATCCAAATTGTGCGTTCCACTCTTTCTCCGTTGCTGGCGGTGTAGCTGTCGTTAACCGCAACAGAAAAATTGGTTACCGCCTGGCCGCTGGGCGTGTAACGCATTTCGGGATCTCTACCGAGATTCCCAACGATAATGATGGTGTGGTACATGGGGGGTCTCCTTTGTTTCAGTGAGCGGTCTGTCTTAAGTTCCGGACGCCCACCGTCCGGGGCAGATCCATCGGTTCACTCACTGTTATTGTTAGAACTATTGTACTATTGAAAATTAAATCCGTCAATAGATTTTCGATTTACTCATTTCGAAATTGTAAACAGTAATGGTGGAAGGTATTGCTAACCCAGGCGCTGCCCAGGCCGTAGGGAGCCAGGCGGATATCGTCCTGCAGCCAGAGCTTTTCGTCTTTTAGAGTGTACACCTGGCTTAATTCCCGTCCCAGGTCCCAGGCTAACGGGTAGAGCTTGCCGCCTTTCTTGACGTTCTTAACGATAATTGTCAGATAGGCCCCGTCGCGCAGACAGGCTTTTAAATTGCGGTACACCGCAACCAGTCGCGCCAGGAATTCAGCATAATCGGAGACATTTCCCAGGTCTTGAGGATCATCCGAATAGAAAACATCCAGCCCAGTGGATTCACGGCGGTTCTTCTGGGTGTGAGCGCCGCGCGCCCGCAGCATATCCCAATAGGGCGGCGAGGTTAAAAGGTAGTCAAAGGGTGGAAGGGCCATCTCACTGAACAAGCGCTGGCAGTCGTTTGCATTGCCCTCGATCACGGCTGCCTGGAGAAGCGCGGCTTGCCCGCCCAGGCGCTCTTTTTCAGCCAGAACGGCCTGTTCCGCCAGAGCGACATAAGCCGGGTTGAGCTCGATACCCAGGCTGCGTCGCCCGCTGCGCAGGGCCGCCACCAGGGTTGAGCCGGTCCCCACCATCGGGTCCAGTACAGCTTGCCCGGGTTTGGTGAAGAACTCGATAAATTCCTGCGCCAGGCTCTCAGGAAACTTAGCCGGATGGCGCAGGACATTCTTCTTACGCGGTGGCGGGTTGTGGATGAACCACGATTTTTGGAATTTGAGCCAGGTTTTCGAGTCCAGCTCATTCAGGCGGTTGGTGATCTGGCGTTTTGGCATTTCAACGAGCTCCCTTGCTCTCACGGTCTAGTTTACCTGATCTTTTCCGATTGCACAGCCTGGAAAAACATCCCAAGAATTATCCTACGCACGGAAGCCTTTATTCATTACGCGCTAGAGGTAGCGGCAACCGATCTCGGGTAGGAGGGAATATTAAATTTCCCACGCATGCTTTTCCTAATCGGGTTAAAATGGTTTCAGATCGAAAGGAGCTGGCATGAAAGCAATTGTTGTCTATGAATCTCACTGGGGGAACACGGCTGCGATAGCCCAGGCGATCGCTGAGGGGCTGGGACCGGGGGCGCAAGCGCTGACGACTTCTCAAGCCGTCAACCAGGAAATCACTGGGGCGGATTTGATCATAGCCGGTGCGCCGGTGCTGGGCTTCAGCTTACCGACTGATGCGATGATAAAAAGCCTGTCCAAGGAAGCCGTCAAACCGGACCTGTCGAACCCGTCGATGCGCGATTGGCTGGATAGTTTGCCCAAGGGACACGGCGGCTCAGCAGCCTTTGAAACCCGCATTTGGTGGTCACCCGGCGGGGCCACGAAGGCAATTCAACGCGTCCTGGAAGAAGCTGGCTACCCAGCAATCGCAGAGGCAGAGCGTTTCATTGTTAAGGACCGCTATGGCCCGTTGAAGGAAGGCGAGCTGGAGCGCGCTAAACAGTGGGGGGCTGAGCTGGCGCGAGCCATGGCCGATTAATGATGGAAGAGCGTTTCCAGCTTTTCCGACAAGTAGAGTATAATTTCATGTTGACTTGCTGAATGGGTTGCAAGTTGCGGATAAAAAAAACAATAACGCCGGGCTTTTCCCGGTGTTATTTGTGTGATTCTAAGACGGGGAGGTCCCGGAAACATGGAGAAAAACGAATATCTGGATCTGTATTACCAAATGGTGCTGATCCGCCTGGTAGAAGAAGAAGCTGCCAAGCTGTACCAGCAGGGGAAAATCGGCGGTTTCTTGCACCTGTATATCGGCCAGGAGGCGGTCAGTACCGGTTTGATCTCGGCCCGTCTTCCCAAGGACCGGGTGATCACTGCTTATCGCGATCACGGCGTGGCGATCAACTGTGGCCTTTCTGCCAATGAAGTTGTGGCCGAGCTGCTGGGCAAGGCTACTGGCTGCTCGAAGGGCAAGGGCGGCTCGATGCACATGGCCGATGTGAAGAAAAACTTCTGGGGCGGCCATGCGATCGTTGGCGCACACCTGCCGATCGCTAGTGGTTTAGCCTTGGGGGACAAGATGCAGAGCAGCGACGCAGTCACTATCTGTATGTTTGGCGATGGCGCTACCAACATTGGCTATTTTCACGAAGCACTCAACCTGTCAAAGGTCTGGAATCTGAACGTGCTTTGGGTAGTGGAAAATAACCAATATGGCATGGGCACAACCATCGAGCGCGCTTCAGCGGTTTCCGAAATGCGCCAAAAGGCAGAGGGTTACGGGATGCCCAACGCCCGGGTCGATGGCATGGACGTGATGGCTGTGCGCCAGGCGACCTTGCAGGCGATTGAGCAGATCCGTGCCGGCGGTGGGCCATTCTTCCTCGAAGTAATTACCTACCGCTTTCGCGGCCACTCGATGGGCGACCCGGAGCGCTACCGCCAGGCGGATGAAGTGAAATGCTGGCAGGAGAATGACCCGATTGGCATTTACCGCAAATACCTGGTTGAGCTGAACATTTCTACTGAAGCTGAACTGAACGAGTTAGACCGGCGCGCCGAAGCTGAAACCCAGGCCGCGGTGCAATTTGCGGAATCCAGCCCCGAACCGGCTCCAGAAGAGCTGTTCGCGGATGTGTACGTCGATTTTAAGGCTGACTGAGGTTGATCATGGCACGAATCACAATGCGAGAAGCCATCTCCCAGGCTCTATGGGAGGAAATGGAACGTGACCCGAGCGTCTTCATCATGGGTGAAGAAGTGGGCGTTTGGGGCGGTACGTATGCTGTGACCAAAGGATTTTACGATCACTTTGGCGGCGAGCGGGTGCGCGATACCCCGATTGCCGAAGCGGCCATCATCGGCGGCGCGATCGGTGCAGCCCTGACCGGAATGCGCCCAGTGGCTGAGTTGATGACGATCAATTTTGCATTCTCTTCTTTTGATCATATTGTTAATGAAGCAGCCAAGCTACATTATATGTTCGGCGGTCAGTTTGTCCTGCCGATGGTGATTCGCGCTGTGGGCGGCGGCGGCCGCCAGCTGGGCGCCACCCATTCCCAAACCCCGGACGCGATTTTTGCTCATTTCCCTGGTTTAATCGTCGTCGCCCCTGGAACCCCGGCAGACGCCAAAGGTTTGCTCAAGGCTGCCATCCGCTCTAACGACCCGGTCCTGTTCATCGAACACGCCACCCTGTACCAGGTGCGCGGCGAAGTCCCGGATGGCGATTACGTCACCCCGATCGGCAAGTCGATTGTCCAACGCCCTGGGCGTGATGTGACGATTGTGACCTACAGCAAGATGCTCGAGATTTCCACCAAGGCGGCCGACCAATTGGCTAAAGAGGGCATCGAAGCCGAAATCGTCGACCTGCGCTCCTTGCGGCCTCTTGATATGGACCCGATAATCGAATCCTTCAAGAAGACCAACCGGGCCGTGATCGTTGAAGAAGGTTGGCGATCGTACGGCGTGGGCTCTGAAATCGCCGCCCGGATCTACGAACAGGCCTTTGATTACGTCGATGCCCCGGTGCGGCGGGTGGCTCAAAAGGAAGTCCCGCTACCTTACAACCGGGCGCTGGAACAGAGCGCGCTGCCGCAGGTGGAGGACGTGATCCAGGCGGTGAAGGAGGTGCTGTAATGGCTGAAACAGTTACCATGCCCAAGCTGGGCTTTGATATGGCTGAGGGCACCCTGGTGCGTTGGGTGATCCAGGAAGGTGAAAACGTCGCCAAGGGCAAAGTCCTGGCCGAAATCGAAACCGACAAAGCTACTGTAGAAGTTGAGTCAAATTTCGATGGCATCCTGGCCCGCCACCTGGTAGCCACTGGCGACATCGTGCCGGTGAATACCCCGATTGCGATTGTTACTGCGCCGGGGGAGGCGTTGCCCGAGGCGAGTGCGCCGAAGGTTGAGGCTGCTCCGGCCCCCAAAGCCGAGCTTCCCTCTGCCAGCCCGGCGGTTGGGGCGCAAGTAACGATGGCCCCCGAAACCGGACCGATGGAGATGGTCAAGGCTTCGCCATTGGCCCGCCGGATGGCGCGTGATTTGAAGATCGACCTGGCTGCACTCAAAGGAAGCGGCCCAGGCGGGCGAATCGTGCGACAAGATATAGATCAGTACCTGGCTGCCCCGCCAGCCCCAGCCAGTGTTCCGGCGGCTACACCTGCGGTAGTCGCAGCCCAGGCGGCGCCTGCAGCTCCCAAAGCCGTCCCGCTGCCAGCGCTTGCGCCTCTCTCCACCCAACCCGCCCCGGCGGATGAAGTGATTCCGCTCAACCGCCTGCGGGCGGCAATCGGCCGGCGGATGGTTGAAGCCAAGCAGCAGGTGCCTCACTTTTATGTCACCCATGAATACGATATGGCGGCGGTGATGGAGCTGCGCAAAAAGCTCAATGCGTTGCTGCCCGAAAACGAAAAACTGTCGGTCAACGATTTCATCATCAAGGCGACTGCCCTGGCTTTGCGTCAATTTCCCAACCTGAACGCTTCTTTGAAGGGTGAAGATATCGTCCGCCATGGCAAGGTCAACGTCGGCGTGGCGGTGGCGGTGGAAGGTGGCCTGCTGACCGTGGTTAACCGCGACACTGATCGCAAATCACTGCGCCAGGTGGCCCTGGAAGTGCGCAGCCTGGTGGCGCGGGCGCGTGAGATGAAAGTTCGCCCGGATGACATCGAAGGCTCGACCTTCTCGATCAGCAACCTGGGGATGTTCGATGTTGAGCACTTCATCGCCATCATCAACCCGCCCGAGGCAGCTATCCTGGCGGTTGGCTCGGTGCGAGAAGTTCCGGTAGTCAAGGATAGCGCTCTGGCGATTGGTTTACGGATGAAGGCGACCATCTCGGTCGATCACCGCGTTAGCGATGGCGTCGAAGCGGCCCAGTTTATGCAGGCCCTGGCGCTTTACCTGGAAGACCCACTGCGTTTGATGCTCTAAGGCAGCGGGAAATAAAGACCGGGCTGCTTACCCACTGCCAATCCGGGTCAATTCAGCCATCCAAGCGCTGGATTGACCCGGAAGGCTGCAGCGGGCAGCTCATCAGGAGCGGTTTATGCCGACATTTGCATACGACATACGCTACTTACAAGCCGGCGGGGAAGTCATTGAAAATTTTCTTCTCTCAAGCGAAACATATTGGCCGATCGGCGTACCCGCCGCACCAGGTGAGACGCCCTATCCACAACTCACCCTGGGTGGCCTGGCGCTTGCAACGGCCCGTGCCTCAGCCAAAGCCGGTTCCACTGCTGAACGATCTGAACTGGCTGGTGTGACGAACAAAATCGAGGCTGCTCGCCGAAAATGGCGGGTGGCCTGGGGAAAGAAAGCCAGCCAGGAAGTCCGTAGCCGGTTAACCCAGTGGCGTAACTTCCTGGAAGACTACCGAGAGAACCCAGGCGCGAACTACGATCGATATCCTTATGAAGTCTTCCGCCGGGTCGTCATCCAGCTCCTCGAGACGGATGCAGAAGGGCTTTCGGAGGCGGAACGGGAGATGATCCAGGGCCTGGATGGAATGTTGCGCGCTAGATTGAAAGATGGCGCCTTCGTTTGGGAGCCTGATCTGCAACCCGCTTTTCCAAAATCGGTCTACTGGTACTGTTATGGCTGGCTTGCGAAAGATTAACCTGGCGGCAGCGCCGCCTGGCGCTTCGCCGGTACAGCGAAAGAACTTCATCAACGTTCAAATCGATGCGATTGGGATTGGGCTGGCAAACGCTGCCAGCCCATTCTTGCCGGTGCTGCTCACCCGCCTGGAAGCAACCGCCAACCAGGTTGGCTTACTAACCTCCATGCCGGGCATTACCGGCCTGATCCTGGCCCTGCCGGTTGGGCGCTTTCTGCAGCGCCAGCGAAAAATTGTGCCCTGGTTCAGCACCTCGCGCCTGATGGTGGTTTCTTCCTATGCCTTGACTGGCCTGGTGCCCTTCTTTGTCCCGCGCGAATACCAGGTGCTAGCGATTCTGGCCATCTGGGCTCTGGCAACCCTGCCGCAGACTGCCCTGGCCGTGTGTTTCTCAGTGGTAATGAACGCGGTCGCTGGGCCGGCCCACCGCTACGATCTGATGAGCCGGCGCTGGTCGATTTTAGGCATCACCACCGCCCTAACGGTAGCTGGGGCTGGCTGGGTGCTCGACCAATTGGGTTTTCCGATCAACTATCAATTAGTTTTCATTGCATTGTCGATTGGTGGGTTGGTCAGCTTCATATTTTCCCGTCGCATCCAGCTACCGGATGCCGAGCCTCCGCCTGAACCGGCCGGCCTCAATGCAGCTCAGCGCTCCAAAAACTACCTGGCCCTGGTGCGCAGCCAGCCGGACTTTGTGCGCTTTTCGATCAAGCGCTATGTTTTCCAGTTTGCCACATTGCTGGCAACGCCGATATTTCCCCTCTATTACGTGCGCGAGGTCCAGGCTAATGACGCCTGGATTGGCCTGATCAGTACGTCTCAAACCGCGGTGTTGGTGGTTGGTTACTTTTTATGGACTCGCCAATATCGTCGGCGTGGTTCGCGCTATGTCCTGCTGTGGGCTACTTTCGCCCTGTCGCTATACCCTGCTTTGGTAGCGATGACCCAACAGGTCCAGGTAATCGCGCTGCTGGCGGGTATGGCTGGCATCTTCCAGGCCG
>JAYRWF010000381.1:0-4645 GCA_041918195.1 Anaerolineales bacterium | reverse complement strand
TGGGCTAAGCTTGCCGGGAAGAGCGCCAGGCCGGGTGCGCCTGGCGGCTTATCCGGTGCAGTTTGATTATGAGACGCAGAAATGGTTTGCGGACCTGACGATCGATGTTGAGAAGCTGGCCTACACGCCTTTTGTGCGCCTGGTGCTGGCGCGCTACCAGCCGTATGCTCTGCCGGACGCCAAGCTATCAGCAGCGGTGCTGGCGGATTATATCCAGCTAACACCAGAGCGTTCGGCGGTGTTGACCGGCAATCCATATGCGCCTGGCCAACTGCGCCTGACCGTGACCGGCCCAGCGCCGGAGGGCCCAACGCCGCAGATCAGCGGCAAGCAGCCAAGTCAGAAGGTCAACCGTCCCAGCCAGGTGGAGGTGAGCCTGCAGGAGCAGGATCCAAAACTGGCCGGCGACCTGGGTTGGAAGGATGCCCCGGTGGGCGTGGCGCAGATCGTATACCAGCCGTTTGCGGGGATGCCTGGACTGGTGCGCTGGACCGGGCAGGTCAACTTTGCCCAGGCTCCAATGCCAGGGCAATATCGCCTGGTGATCCGTGAGTATGAATATCTCTCGGCCAATTACGTTACTACGGACGAGCAGGGGCTGCGGCGCCAGCCGCGCCGGCTGATCTATGCGGAGGTGATCGAACTGGACGCGGCCCTGGTGGCCCCGCCTGCGGAGGAACACGGGACGAGCATCTAGGATTTTTTTGCTTGCCTCTTGGACAAATTCCCCAATCGTGGTAGAATACCGCTCGCACGATTACTGGGGGTTCGTCTAGCGGTAGGACAGCAGACTCTGGATTTGCTTGCGGAGGTTCGAATCCTTCACCCCCAGCCTACCCAGTCCAAAAAAGCGATTTGCGATGCTGCTAACCGGCATCGCAAATCGCTTTTAACAGCGCGAAAAAACAGCGGTGGTATAATTTTTGTAGGTTCTGGTCACCTGCTGAAGATCAATTTTGATTGCCAGATTGAAAAAACAAGGGAGAGTGGACTTGCATGAAGCTACATGAGTACCAATCCAAACAAATATTTGCCCGATATGGCATCCCGATCCCGAAGGGGAGGGTAGCGGCTACCGCAGAAGAAGCAAAGACAATTGCTGAGGAACTGGGCAGCCGCGTTGTTATTAAATCCCAGGTATTGGTGGGCGGGCGCGGCAAGGCAGGCGGGATTCGCCTGGCAAAATCGCCAGAAGAGGCGCGCGACCTGGCGACACAGATCCTTTCAATGGAAATCAAGGGGCTGCCGGTGCGCAAGGTGCTGGTGGACGAGGCGGCCGGGATCAGCAAAGAAATTTACCTGGGGATTACCAATGACCGGGCGGCGCGCAAGCCGGTGATGATGGCTTCGGCCGCTGGCGGGGTCGATATCGAGGAAGTAGCACGTACAACCCCGGAAAAAATCATAAAAGTCCATATTGATCCCCTGCTAGGCCTGCGTGATTACCAGGCGCGTGACCTGGCGGTTGGAATTGACCTGCCTAAGGAGCACTGGCGGACCTTCGGGCAAATTGCAAATGGCCTGTGGCAAGCGTATCTTGAAAACGATGCAACATTGGCTGAAATCAACCCGCTGGTGATCACGGCGGATAACCGCCTTGTGGCCCTGGACGGGAAAATGGTGATTGACGATAATGCGCTTTTCCGGCATGTGAACCTGGCAGAGATGCGGGATCTGGATGAGGAAGCGCCTTCTGAGACGGAAGCTCGGAAGTATGGTCTGTCGTATATCAAGTTGGATGGCAATATTGGCTGCATGGTGAACGGAGCTGGCCTGGCGATGACCAGCATGGATATTATCAAGCTGTTTGGGGGAGAGCCGGCAAACTTCCTGGATATTGGCGGTGGGGCCAGTGCGGAAAAGGTGGCAGCGGCGCTGCGGATTATCCTCTCCGACCCGAATGTCAAAGCGGTGCTGTTCAATGTGTTTGGCGGCATTACGCGCGGCGATGAAGTGGCGCGCGGCATCCTGGCTGCGTTGGATGAGGTGAAAACTAATGTGCCGATGGTGATCCGCCTGGTGGGAACCAATGCGGAAGAAGGTCGCCAGATCCTGGCGAATGCCAAGATGATTACTGCAGAGACCCTGGCCGAAGCCGCGCAAAAAGCGGTCGCCGTGGCAAGGGGAGGCTAACCGATGAGCATCTTAATTGATAAAAACACGCGATTGCTGGTGCAGGGCATTACTGGAAACGAGGGGCAGTTTCACACGAAACAAATGTGGGCTTATGGCACGAACATCGTCGGCGGGACTTCACCCGGCAAAGGCGGCGAGTGGGTGCTAGAGGGCAAAGTGCCGGTGTTTGATTCGGTGAAATCGGCGGCGGAAATCACTGGCGCCAATGCAAGCGTGATCTTTGTCCCGGCGCGCTTTGCAACGGATGCGATTTTTGAGGCGGCGGATGCGGGCATCCCACTGATCGTATGCATCACGGAAGGTATCCCGGTGCAGGATATGATGCGGGTAAGGAATTATATCGATCAGAAAGGCGTCCGCCTGGTGGGGCCGAACTGCCCTGGCTTGCTGACCCCTGGCGAGGCGAAGGTGGGTATTATCCCTGGGAACATTGCCATCCCTGGCAATATTGGGGTGGTTTCTCGTTCCGGAACGCTGACCTATGAAGTGATGTATGCGTTGATGTTGGCGGGGAAGGGCGTGAGCACCTGCGTGGGCATCGGCGGCGATCCGATCAACGGTACAAATTTTATCGATTGCCTGGATATGTTTGAGACCGATCCATACACAGAAAAAGTCGTCTTGATTGGTGAAATCGGTGGGACTGATGAAGAAAAGGCGGCCGATTTCATTGCCGATCACCTGTCGAAGCCGGTGGTCAGTTTCATCGCCGGGCAGACAGCGCCGCCAGGCAAGCGAATGGGGCATGCTGGGGCGATCGTGGAAGGCGGCTCAGGCTTGGCAGCGGAGAAAGTGGCTGCGCTGGAGCGGGCAGGGGTCAAGGTGGCCCGGCACCCGGAGGAAATTCCGAGCTTGCTGTAAGAAAATGATCGGCAGGTAGATTTGAAAGCGGGCTGTCCAAAAATAGCGTTTGGACAGCCCGCTTTCAATAATCAGGCATTATTTGGTAGTTGATTTAGCGCATGTGCGTGTCGATGTAGGTGACTGCCTCGCCGACCGTGGTGATCTTTTGGGCATCGTCATCGGAAATCTCGCCGCCGAATTTGTCCTCAAAGGCCATGATCAACTCGACCAGATCGAGCGAGTCCGCCTCTAGTTCTTCGCGGAAGCGCGCTTCTGAGGTGACTTTGCTTTCGTCAACGCCCAGTAAATCGACAATGATACCCTTGACCTGTTCGTAAGTGTCAGACATGGAAAAAACCTCCTCAAAAGTTTGTACAATTGTAATCTTGACGCATAATCTGTCAAGTCTATGCCAGGTTTGGCCAGGTTATTGATTAAGCCGGCCGGATTGTTCAATGGGGCGGGCTTTGATTGTGGTCAGCCAGCCAGTATTTTGGAAGCGCTGCGGTTTCGCACCTGGCAATTGACAGGCATTTTCCTGGCTGGTAAGATAGCTTCAACCTGAGAAAACACCATCCTGAACGGATAGTTACGAGCCGGAAGGGTTGATTCTCGAAATACCCCGGAAGCCCAGTGAACCGGCTTCATCTAAAAAGGATCGCCGACATGCCCGATTCAAGCCTGATCAGCTCGCGTAAATCTGACCATATCCGGATTAACCTGGAAAAAGACGTTCAATCCGGGTTGACGACTGGACTGGAACGCTACCGTTTTACTCACATGGCATTGCCTGAGTTGGACCTGGAGGCAGTCGATTTATCCCAGAGATTATTTGGGAAGCAGTTACGAGCGCCGATTTTAATCTCGTCGATGACCGGGGGGACGGAAGAAGCTGGGGCAATCAACCAGACGCTGGCCGAGGCAGCTCAGGCAATGGGGATTGCGATGGGCCTGGGTTCGCAGCGGGCGGCAATTGAACTGCCTGAGCTGGCAGCGACTTTCCAGGTGCGGGCGGTGGCGCCGGATGTCTTGTTGTTTGCCAACCTGGGCGCGATCCAGCTCAACTACCGCTATGGCGTGGATGAATGTCGGCGGGCGGTCGAGATGATTGAGGCGGATGCTCTGATCCTGCACCTGAACGCGTTGCAGGAGGCGGTGCAACCAGAGGGGGACACCCGGTTTGCAGGCCTGATCGGGCGGATCGATGCAGTTTGCCGGGCGCTACCGGTGCCAGTGATTGCGAAAGAAGTGGGCTGGGGATTTTCTGAGCAGGATGCCCGGCGGTTGGCAGATGCGGGGATAGCGGCAATCGATGTGGCCGGAGCGGGCGGAACCTCCTGGTCGCAGGTGGAGATGCACCGGGCTCAAAATGAAAGCCAGAAACGCCTGGCGGCGGCTTTCATCGATTGGGGGATACCAACAGCTGAAGCGATTCTGAATGTGCGGCGGGCAGCTCCAGAAATGACCGTATTTGCCTCGGGCGGGCTGCGCTCGGGGGTTGAGATCGCCAAGTGCATTGCCCTGGGGGCGCGCCTGGGCGGGATGGCCGGGCCTTTCTTGAAAGCGGCCACCAAATCGCTGGAGATGACGATCACGACGATCGAGGAAATCGAACGTGAGATCCGGGTGACAATGTTTGCAGCTGGAGCGGGAAGCATCCCAGACC
>JAYRWF010000380.1:0-3355 GCA_041918195.1 Anaerolineales bacterium | reverse complement strand
TGCCATTCATCCGGCTCGCGCACATCGAGCATGAAGGCGCCGGCGGTGCGGCGCTCGGCGGCCTGTTGGATCGAGATCTCGGTCCAGGTTCCGGCTGGCGCGGCGGCTGCCGGGGCGGCCGGGGTAGGCGTGCTGCAGGCGGTCAAGACGATGCTCAGGCTGAGCAAGACGAGTAGAATCAGGTTCAAATGGTTTTTACGCATCAAAAAGCTCCAGAATAGAATTGGATGGGTTTAGCAATTTAGATGCATTTCATCTGAAAAGGTTACACCCATCCGCTCAAGACGCGTCAATCTCCTCCGCCCGGCTGCTGGTCTTGCGCTTGCGGGCGGTAGCGCTGGTGGTCTTTTTCTTTTTCGCAGCCGAGCTGGTGGTCTTCTTCTTTGCAGTCGAGCTGGTGGTTTTCTTCTTCGCGCTTGAGCTAGTGGTTTTTTTCTTGGCAGTTGAGCTAGTGGTCTTCTTCTTGGGTTTCTTCGCGCTGCTGGAAGTGGTGGTCTTCTTTCTGCGTGTAGTCTTCTTGCGCGGAGTTTTGCTGACCCGTTTGAGGATTGCCTCGGCCAGCAGGGCAGCCATCACCTTGGGGAGCTTGAACTTTTCCTGGAGCAGTTCGGTCAACTTGTCTTCCAGGTCGGGCTGGTCGAGCAGTTTTGCCAGGTCGAGCCGGGTGGCGTCTTCGGTTGCGCCTTCGGCCGCTCCTTCCGTCCGTTGAGCCGGGGCCAATCCGCCGAGCAAGGGGGCGAGCAGCTCGAGCAAACCCGACTCGCCCTTGTCGCCGATGATCTGATCGAGCAGGCTTTCGACCAGGCCACCCTGGGCTTCGGCCTGGTCCTGGTCGCCGCCTTCGCCTTCCGGTTTGGCGTCCTTACCGCTGAGCAGTGATCCGAGCAAGTCATTGAAATCCATAATAACCCTCCATGAATCAAGTTGGTTGCGCGACCCGGCGGATCGCCGGGCGCAGGCTAAAGAAGGCCAGAAGCAGCAAGATCACGCCGGCGCCATCGAAGAGCATAAAGCGCTCGATCGAGCTGCGCGCCAGGGCGTGGATTGCCGGCAGGTTCACGTAGATCAGTGTCTCGCCGGCGAATCCGATCGATTGCATCGCCAGGGCTTCGTAAAGAGAAACCCGGAAGCGCAGCGGATTCCAGGCGGCCAGGGCGTAGGGCACGTTCCACATGATAAACAATACCCCCATGCCGCGCACTGCCGCGGCTCCCGGTGCGCCGCTGAGCTCGAAACCGGGGGCGTAGCGCTCCGGCCAGAGCAGGAAGCTGAACGCGCACTGGAGATTCCAGACCAACACCAGGCCGGTCAGCAGGCGGGCAGGGGTCAGGCGGGCGAGGTTGGACATCGGTAAGGTTATTGTAATCCGGTTATTGCAAAAATGGGCTGGCCAAATTGACCGGGCGCGGCATTTTGGATGGGATAAACACCCATCGCTTGCTATTCGGACGAAGCAATCCCAAGATATGTGGTTTTTACGCGGTCATTATCCAGCAGCTCCTGGCTAGAGCCCTGCAGGTCGATCCGCCCTTGGGATAAGACGAAGGCATAATCACAAATCGAGAGCGCCATCTGAACATTTTGCTCGACCAGAAGAATACTCAGCCCGGTTTTCTTTAACTGGAGCAAGATATCGAATAACTGTAAAGCCATGACCGGAGATAATCCAAGCGACATTTCATCGATCATGAATAGCATTGGTTCGGACATAATCCCCCGGGCGATCGCCAGCATTTGCTGCTCCCCGCAGCTGAGCGTCCCCGCTCTTTGGTTGCAGCGTTCTTTCAAGCGCGGGAAGAGCTCAAAGATTTTTTCCAGGTTGGCAACCTTTTTCTTCTGGGCGTGTTTCGGTGTGGCGCCCATTTCGAGGTTTTCAACCACACTCATCGTCGTGAAAAGCTGGCGTCCTTCGGGAACCAGGATCAGCCCTCGCTCCGCTTTCGCGTGGGCCGATAGGCTTGAGACATCCTCCCCGCTGAATCTGATGTGACCCTGTTTTGCATGAAGCAATCCCACCACGGTGCGAAGTAAGGTGGTTTTCCCCACGCCGTTCGCGCCTACCAGGGCGGTCAACTGCCCGGCCTGGATGGACAGGCTTGCCCCGCTCAAAATCTCGATTTCTCCATAACCGGAGTGAAGTTCTTCAATTCTTAGAATTTCCAGTGGACTATTCATTTCCGATCAACCTTTTCGCCACTTCCGGTTCACCCAGGTACGCCTCAACAACTTTTTTGTCCTGCATCACTTCGGCTGGATTTCCTTGGGCGATTTTTTCGCCGTAATTCAACACGACCAGTTGATCAGAAACGCTCATGATCGCCTGCATGACATGCTCGATCATAATGATCGTGACCCCCTGGTCGCGGATGGAACGAATGGCTTCGACAAGAATGGCAATTTCCGACAGGTTCAATCCAGCCAGGACCTCATCCAGGAGCAGGAGAAAGGGCCGAGAAGCCAGGGCGCGGGCCAATTCAAGCCGTTTCTTTTCAGCAACATTCAAGGTGCTTGCTAGTTGTTGGCTGTGCCCAGCCAGGTTGACAAATTCCAGCACTTCATCTGCAATATTTCCGGCAGCGCGTAAGGATTTCGCCTCCCGGCCAAAGCAAGCGCCGACCATCACATTTTCCCGGACCGTGAGCTCGTTTAAGGGGCGGATGATTTGGTGGGTGCGGGCCAATCCCAGGCGGGCGATCCGAAATGGTTTCTCGCCGGTGATATGTCTACCTCGAAAAACAATCGTTCCCTTGTCCGGCGGGAAAATTCCATTAATTACGTTGAACAAGGTGGTTTTGCCAGCGCCATTCGGTCCGATCAAACCCAATACCTGGCCTTCTTGCAGGTCAAAGCTGATGTCCGTGATGGCATGGACTCCACCAAACCATTTGGTCACACCTGCTAATTCCAGGACCGTCATGTTAATCCCTTTCTGAGGGTTGGGAAACGTCTGTTCAACCATCCTAACGCACCGGTAGGGATAAATAGAATCACGAGCAGCAGGAGAAGGCCGGAGACCGTGAGTTGGATGTTTCTGAAGGTGCGGCTCATCAGCAAGGCGCCGCGCAGCGCTTCGTAGCCGGCTGCCCCGATCACCGGACCCAGCACAGTGCCATTACCCCCCAGCATTACCATGACCAACAATTCAATCGAAGTGGAAAGATTAAAGGCCTCGCTGGGTTCGATGCTGCTATTTTTGAAGAAAAAAAGTACCCCGGCCATTCCTGGCAGGATCGCCGAAAGGACATAGGCCCAGGTTTTCGAATTCGTCGTGTTAATCCCAAGTACCTCGGCGGCGTCTTCGTCCTCCCGGATCGACAACAAGCCCAGGCCAAACTTACTGGTTTTGATTGCATAG
>JAYRWF010000379.1:0-5612 GCA_041918195.1 Anaerolineales bacterium | reverse complement strand
TAACCCCAGGAGGTTTGCGGTGAAAAAAAGGAAAATATGGATTTGGGTACTTTTGGTTGTGCTGCTCGCCGCTGGCGGTATCGGCTACCGAGCTCTGGCCAGCAGTCGTGCGGCAGAGGCTGAAACCGTACAGACGGCGACGATTACCAAAGGCTCTCTAGCTTCTACCCTGAGCGCCTCGGGCAATACGCGCTCTGGACAGGAGGCTACCATCGCCTGGCAGACTTCCGGCACCGTTGAACAGGTGACCTTCCAGCCAGGTGACCGGGTGGAGATGGATCAGGTGCTGGCAACACTGGACCCGAGCAGCCTGTCTACCGAGCTGATCAACGCTCGGGAGAGCCTGGCCGATGCTCAGCAAGCCCTGGAAGACCTGCTCAATTCCAGGCTCCAGCAGGCCAAGGCGCTCCAGGCAGTTGAGGACGCCCAACTGGCTTTGAATACCTTAAAATCTACGGCAAACGAGCAAAGCAGCCAGGCCCAACTTGCCCTGGCGAATGCTGAAGACGCCCTGGCAGACACGCAGAAAAATCGCCAAAAGATGGATTACCCCCATTCGAGCGACCAACTGGTGATCGAAAAAGCCGAGACCAGCTACCTGTTGGCGAAAAAGGCCTATAACGAAGCGCTCAAAGAGTACAACAAATACGTTGACAAGCCGCTCACCCGGCCGGAGCGGGTCCAGGCGCTTAACCGGCTGGTAGCGGCCAAGCAGGCGATGAACACCGCCCTGGCGACCTGGAACTGGTACCTGATGGGGTATTCAGCGGCGGAGATTGCCCAGGCGGATGCCGAGTTGGCGGTGGCCCAGGCCAACCTGGAAAAAGCCCAGGCGGATTATGACAGCCTGAAGACCGGCGCCAGCCAGGCCGAGATTGCCCTGGCCGAGGCCACCCTGGCCGACGCTCAACGTGAGTGGGAGCGAGTCAAAGATGGACCAAGCCAGGCTGAGCTCGGTGCCGCCCAGGCGGCGGTCGATAACGCCCAGGCAATCCTGGATCGGGAAAGCCTGCTTGCGCCGTTTGCCGGGACGATCACCGAGGTAGAGATTAAGGCGGGCGACATCGTTAGCGCTGGGGACCCGGCATTCCGGATAGATGACCTGGACTCGCTTTTTGTTGACTTGCAAATCTCCGAGGTGGATTTGGCCAGCCTTCAGGTCGGGCAGAAAGCTACCCTGGAGTTCGACGCCATCGCCGACCAGACCTACAACGGCGAAGTGACCGAAATCGGAATGATCGGCAGCGTCTCGCAGGGGGTGGTTAACTACCCGGTGACGGTGCGGATCACCGATGCCGATGGCAACATCCGTCCCGGGATGACCGCTACCGTGAACATTATCACCGCCGAGGCCAATGATGTTTTGATGGCTCCGAACAAAGCGATTAAAACCAGCGGGGGCCAGCAATCGGTAGTGGTATTGTTCGAAGGCCAGCAAATTAGCGTCCCAGTAACGGTTGGCCTGGTGGGCGATTCTTACAGCGAGATCGTCAGCACCCAGCTGCGTGAAGGCGATGTCCTGGTGTTGAATGGCGCCAGCTCAACCAGCACCACGGCTGGTAATAATACGACGGAGCGCCAGTTCATGGGCCCGATGGGCGATTTCGGCGACGGCCAACCCCCAGCAGGAATGCCTTGATCCTGACTGGCAAAACTTAAAATCAGTAAATGGAGCTACGATGCGAAAAATACTCATAATCGTTGGAATCGTGATCCTGGTAGTTGCGGCTGCGGCGGGTGGTTTTTACGGCGGTGTGCAGTACCAGAGCGGTAAAGTCGACCAGGCGCAAGCAAATTTTGAGCGGGCGCGCGGTGGATTTTCTGCTGGGCAGGCGCCCAGCGAGATGGATAATTTTCCTGGCGGGGTTGGCCCGGCTGGTGGGCAGGCTTTTAGCATGCGCGGCGGGGTTTCCGGCCAAATTAAGTCGATCGATGGGAATACCCTGACGATCAGCACCGCCGAAGACGTCACCACCGTCAACCTGTCGGATGCCACCCGTATCCAGGAGACTCGTGTGGTGGAGCTTTCACTGAGCGACTTGCAGCCGGGCGTGCGGGTGATGGTCAGCGGTGATAAAGATGAAAATGGCGTCGTTTCGGCGACCCAAATCATGATCCTCGCCAACAACCTGCCGGGCGAATCTCCTTACCCGGCGCCGGGCGGAACGGAGCCCCAAGATGATTGAGGTCCAGGATATTACCAAGATTTACCGCCTGGGCAGTGTGGAAGTTCCGGCGCTCCAGGGAGTTTCTTTCCGAATTGAGCGTGGCGAAGTCGTGGCGATCATGGGCCAGTCTGGTTCGGGTAAAAGCACCCTGATGAACATCCTGGGTTGTCTCGACCTGCCGACCAGCGGCCAGTATCTCCTGGATGAAAGGAATATCGCAGGGCTGAGTGAAGATGAACTGGCGACAACCCGCAACCGGAAAATTGGTTTCATTTTCCAGCAGTTTAATTTGCTGCCGCGCATTACGGTGCGGCGCAATACCGAGCTTCCGCTGACCTACAACGGTAACAAAAGCGAGAAAGAAATTCACCAGCGTTCAGCGGCCATCTTGGAAGCAGTCGGCCTGGCGGATCGCATGAATCATCGCCCGACCGAGCTTTCCGGCGGCCAGCAGCAGCGGGTGGCGATCGCCCGGGCATTGATCAATGATCCCGATTTGATCCTGGCCGATGAGCCAACCGGCAATCTCGACTCGCATACCGGGGCGGATATCATGAGCCTGTTGCTCGGGCTGAATCGCGAGCGCGGCATGACTCTGGTGTTGGTGACCCACGACGCGAACATCGCCGCCCAGGCTCAGCGGGTGATCCGCCTGCGGGATGGCTTGGTAATTAACTGCGCCGAGAATTAGCAAGTACAGGGATAGCGATGAAAATCTATCGACTCTTGGGCGATGCACTTGAAAACCTGAGCGCCAATAAGCTGCGCTCAATGCTGACCGTGCTGGGGATCGTAATCGGCGTGGCCGCGGTGATTGCCATGCTGGCAATCGGGCGCGGCGCAGAAGCCTCGATCACCTCGCGAATCGAGAGCATGGGTACTAACTTGATCTATGTCAGCCCAGGTAGCAGCAGCCAGGGTGGGGTGAGCAGCGGAGCCGGCTCGGCAGCCACCCTGACCCTGGATGACGCCGAGACGCTGGCCGGCCTGGGAGATGTCGCGGCGGTTTCGCCGGTCACCCAAAACATGGTCCAGGTCAGCTACTCCAGCGCCAACACCCGCACAATCCTGATGGGCGTGACCGCTGGCTACGAGGTCGTCAGCTCGCTGGCTCTGGAAGATGGCGAGTTCATCGGCGACACACACCAGAATAACCGCTCGCTGGTGGTGGTACTGGGCAATTCGGTGGCCCAAGACCTGTTTGGCAGCACCGGCGGGGTGGTGGGTCAGAAAGTACGTTTGAACGGCCAAACGTATAAGGTGATTGGCGTGCTGGCCAGCAAAGGCTCGACTGGTTTCATGAACCAGGATGACCAGGTTTTCATCCCGCTTTCGACTGCCCTTAACCGGCTGGTCGGTGGCGGGCGCTTCCGCGGCTCGAGTGTGATCAGCCAGATTGTGGTTAAGGCCAATGACGCGAAGGTGGTTGATCAGGTGGTTAACGATGCCACGCTGCTCTTGCGCGAACGCCACGGAACGGTGGAAGGCGCCGACGATTTCACCGTCACCAGCCAGGAAGCCACCCTGGACGCGGCTACTGAGGTTTCCGATACCTTGACCCTGTTCCTGGGGGGTATTGCCAGCATCTCGTTGGCAGTGGGTGGGATCGGGATTATGAACATCATGCTGACCACGGTCACCGAACGGACGCACGAAATAGGGCTGCGCAAGGCGATCGGCGCCAAGCGGCAGGACATTCTGCTGCAGTTCCTGGTCGAGTCGATGGTGCTCAGCCTGTTGGGGGGGCTGATCGGAGCGGCCCTGGGTTGGGGGGCGGCCCAGTTGATGGGCCAGATCCAGCTTAGTGGCAGCACGATCACCCCGCTGGTGGACTTGGGCAGCGTGCTGCTGGCGACGATTTTCTCGATTGGCGTTGGGCTGTTCTTTGGAATCTACCCGGCTACCCGGGCGGCTCGACTGCAGCCGGTTGAAGCGCTGCGTTACGAATAAATAGTATGGTTAGAAAACCTGCTCGGCGAGCAGGTTTTCTAACAAAGCTAAAGCCTGCTCGGCGGCTTGCTCCTTGACCTGTAGCCTATCCCCTTGAAAATGAAACTTCCAGGCCTGCTCGCATCCGGGCAGGCTCAGCCCGATCCAGACCAGGCCGACCGGCTTGATGGGCGTCCCGCCGCCCGGCCCGGCAATCCCGCTCACAGACAGGCCGGCCTCGGCTGCCAGAGCAGTGCGCACGCCGCGCGCCATTTCCAATACGGTTTCCCGGCTGACTGCGCCGTGTTGGTCGAGCGTCTCGGCGCGCACGCCAAGCAGGGCCTGCTTGACCGGGTTGGCGTAGGCGATGATCCCGCCCAGGTAGTAATCCGAGGATCCAGGCACATTGGTCAGGCGATGGCCGATCAGCCCACCGGTGCACGATTCGGCGGTCGCCAGCCGCCAGCCCAGCCGGCGGAGCAGCTCACCGATCCGAAATTCAGGGGTATTGTTTTCCATAGCATCATTATAAGATCAAAAGTCACTTGGGTGTCGGCCGGGTGACTTTTTGATCTTGATATTTGATAAAATATCCCTGCGATGCAGCCATCCGAACACCTCGAATCGGTTTTGAACACCTTGCCTGGCAAGCCTGGCGTGTACTTAATGAAGGATACTGCCGGGCGGGTGATTTATGTCGGCAAGGCGATCAACCTGCGCAACCGGGTGCGATCTTATTTCCACGGCTCGCAAACCCACCCGCGCACGCTCAAGCTGGTGCACAATATCGTTGACATCGAATGGATCGTGGTCGGCTCCGAGCTAGAAGCCTTGATCCTGGAGATGAACCTGATCAAGAAGCATCGCCCGCACTTCAACGTGCGCTTGAAAGATGACAAGCGCTACCCATACATCAAGGTGCACTGGGCAGATGCATATCCCAAAGTCACGGTCACCCGCCAGATGGTCCAGGATGGCTCGCGCTACTTCGGCCCTTACACCAGCGTCTGGGCGGTGCACCAAACCCTGGACGTGCTGCGCCGGATTTTCCCCTACCTGACCTGCGACCGCGAGATCACCGGCCAGGATGAGCGGGCCTGCCTGTACTACGACATCAAACTGTGCTCGGCGCCATGCATCGGCGCGGTGGATCAGGCCAGCTATCGCCAGATGATCGATGACCTGAGCCAGTTTCTGCAAGGCCGCACGGAGACCATCGTCGGCCGCCTGCAATCCGAAATGGAGCAGGCTGCCGAGGCGCTGCGCTTCGAGCGCGCTGCCGCGCTGCGCGACCAGATCCGGGCGATTGAAAACGTGGTTGAGCGCCAAAAAGTGATCTCGGCTGATTACGTGGACTCGGACGTGCTGGCGTTGGCCCGCTCGGATGGCGAAGCTTGCGTGCAGGTCTTTTTCATTCGCGGCGGCAAGCTGATCGGCCGCGATTACTTTCTGCTCGAAGGGGCCTCGGCGGCCAGCGACTCGGATGTGATGGCTGAATTCTTGAAACAGTTTTAT